>CAINEZ010000704.1 GCA_903847905.1 uncultured Bacteroidota bacterium | reverse complement strand
TTTGATTCATGATCGGCTGTCCGACTAATTTTTTTGTTTTATCTTTGCTCATAGCCCTAATTTGGAAATTTAGGCAAAGATGGCAAGTATATCGGTTCATTCAGATATGCTTGCCTATTTTATCTCGTCCACCAATGAAAAATTATATAATTATTGTAAACAAAAAACCCCGAAAATTTCCGGGGTTTACAACTTTTTATTTCTTAGGAGCCGCCCATTCAATTTTATAATAATCGGGTTGTTCCTTTAATACTCTTTTTATCCATTCAGTGCCATAACCAACTCCTTTGGGATGACGACCACCTTTTTCCCCATTGTTGATATATCCATCATTGTATTTTGTAATTATATATTCAAGCAGTTCTTTCCAGCGCGCAACAACCATTTCGGCATGTGAAACAGAGTAATCACTAAGGTATCGCACAGCAAGCGCATGATCTGTTTTCTCAAGTTCCTGCGCTGTTTTTTCCACAGCAGGTTGCATTGCAAAGAAATTATTTTCTAATTCTTTCTGCACTGCCTGAATATCTTTTATTATATAAGAGTACTTGGTATATGCATAATTAGCTACAAGATCAAAAATCCAGGTTGCAGAATTCCAATTAAATTTTGTAACATCCGCTTCTGCAAAAGGAGCAGGTCTTTCCAGCATGCAGCAATATAAAGGCATATAACAATTGGAATAAGTGTCATCAACTCCATACCAGAAAACTCCGCCTATAGCATCAGGTAATGCAGACCTGGATTGTGCTACAAAACTAAATGCAGTTTGTTGAGTTGAGATTGGTCTTTCCCATCCGTAATTTGTTACAGTATCGCCAGGAGCTTTCCAGTAAAGATTTTTCCAACGGTAAGGACAGTTGAAAGGTCCTGCCATCAAACCTTTAGTCATATCGAATTCCGTTCCTTCAAAATGATCTCTCATTAATGACATAACATCCTGAACTCCGAGTTTCTTGTCAGGCTTGATAAATAGAGGATATGGTGTTGCATCTTTAATACCTCTCCAATAGTCGGTAGAAAAAACTTGCGATGGAGCCGCACGCCTGAAAATACTCCAGATGCGGCCTTCGCAAAGAAATAATGCTTCAGGGTTAAGCGGGCAGTAAGCATCAACAAAGCTGAATTCCTTACCTGACTTGGAATCCCAGTAACCCATCTTTTCTGCAAAAGTGAAAAGGTCGGGAGCATACATACAATTATCTTTATCTTTAACTGGAACTTCTCTTATTCTGGCTTGATTCGCATGAGCGCATATATAACCATCCGGCACCCTGCGTGCAACCCAAACAGCTCCTTTTTCTTTTGTGCCTTTTCCAATTATTTCAAATATCCAGGCTTCATTGGGATCGGAAACAGAAATAGATTCTCCCTCACTACAGTAACCATATTGTTTAACTAATTCAGTCATTACCTGGATCGCTTCTCTTGCTGTTTTTGAACGCTGAAGTGCAATATACATCATGCTTCCGTAATCAATGATACCAACGGATTTTTGTAATTCATCCCTTCCTCCGTAAGTCGTTTCACCAAGCGCTACCTGGTTTTCGTTCATGTTACCTATTACTTTATAAGTGTGTGCAACCTGTTTTATTTTTCCGAGATATTTTCCGGTGTCCCAGTCATAAACCTCAAGAGAGTCGTTGGCACCCCAATCTTTTGCTTCCATAAAGTACAATGGTTCCATGAAGCCACCGGCATCAGCATTATAGGAGATCATCACAGAACCGTCCTTTGAAGCCCCTTTAGAAACAAGTACATTGGTACATGCATTAGAGAACCTGCTTTCTGAAAAAAATAATATCAGAAAAAATATTGAAACAAATGTTGTTTTTCGCATATTATATGTATTATGTTACACAACAAATATATGTATAAATTTGAATATGAAAAATTAAATTGATATAAGCGTTTAATGCGCATACATTAATAATAAATTTAACATCATTGAAAGAATAGCAACGCTGATTTGACTGATTGAAGCTGATTTTAGCGGATTAAGAGCAGGAATTTATCTTGAAGACTTGGGAATTCTGTTTTCATTTTAGATTATGAACGTACCAGTTAATTGATCTTTCAAGGCCTTTCTTAACGTCGCAGTCGGGAGTGTAGCCTAATAATTCTTTTGTTTTTTTTATTGAAGCATGTGATTCTTTAATATCGCCTTTACGTTCAGGAGCAAACTCCGGTTTGATTAGATTGATATTCTTATAATATTTTGAAAGGAGGTCAATAAGGATGGTGTATAATTCATTCAATGTAATTTTATTTCCGCATGCAATATTATAAACATTATTCAAAGCATTTTTCCCTGAAATTGCAGCAAAAATATTTGCTTTAACCACATTATCAACATAAGTAAAATCGCGCGACTGCATACCGTTACCGTAAATAACAGGAGCCTTTCCATTTATTAATAATTTGATGAACTTTGGTATTACAGCAGCATAAGGCCCATCGGGATCCTGTTTTTTCCCGAACACATTAAAATAACGAAGCCCGATAATTTCCATTCCATATAATTTAGAAAAAACATCGGCATACAATTCATTCACTTGTTTTGTAACAGCATAAGGTGAAAGAGGCTTGCCAATATTTTCTTCTGTTTTCGGCAAAGCCGGATGATCGCCATATACTGAAGAACTGGAAGCATAAATAAGTCTTTTTACTTTGTTTTTTTTACATGCAAGTAAAATATTTAAGAAACCTGAAATATTAATATCATTTGTTTTTGCAGGATCTTCAATAGACCGCGGCACCGATCCCAAAGCTGCCTGATGAAAAACATAATCAACACCATTGGTGGCTTTTTCGCAAACATCAATATTTCTGACATCGCCTTCAATAAGTCTGAAATTTTTATTTTCTAAAAATTCTTTAATATTTTTCTCTTTGCCGGTAAGAAAATTATCAAGGCAGATAACTTCGTTATTCCTTTCCAGCAATGTTTCGCAAAGGTTTGAACCGATAAAACCAGCGCCTCCGGTAACTAATATTTTTTTATTTTTTATCAAATCCGGCTAAATTTATAGCAATAATAATATGAACTAATAATTCTATTGATAAAATCAAAAATCATAATAAAAATTATTAAGACTTGTGCGAATTCCGAAATAAATAAAAGTACTGTGTTTATCTGACAAAGTAGAGTTCTCTGTTCTGTCGGAAACACCAATGGATATATTAAGGTTGGTAGCAGGGTTAACAAGATAACTTATTCTGAAATCTTTGTAAATTAAAGTTGTTTTTATTCCTTGTCCAGTAAAATTTCCATATTCATTAGGATGTTTGTCGTATGAAATAAAAATATCTTTCCCGTAATCAGTTCCGGCGCTATCAGCGCCATATACGGCATAATTAAATTTTAATTCAGCAAAAAATCTTTTATAATTATATTTCAGAAATGATATCGACTCTTGGAAATTCGCCCCAAGCGGATGTGCAAGGGGTTGGTTGTAATGTCCGTAATTCGTTAATGACGAAAAGTGAGAATAGGTATATGGCCTGGCATAATTAAACTCTGTCTGAAAATAAAGATTCTTAATGTCGAATAAATCAAAAGATTTTAAACCTAACTGGAAAGCCTGTTTGTTGCCCCACCAACCATTACCTGACATCACTTCGTGTATTTGAAATTCATCTAACAATAATTGTCCGTATGCAACATTGTGATGTCTTATTTTATATGAGACATTGAGTCCCAACATAGCATTGTCAGGGGAACCGAGTGAAAATTCCACAGGCCTGTAAAAAATCACAGGGTTAAGATAATTAATATCGAAACCTCTGTTACCAGTACTGTCGGCGGCTTTCCAGATAATTGCTTCAAATAGACTAACATCTAATCTTTTGTTAATGGTATAACTTAAATAATGAAAAGTCCCATACTTTTTGTCGTATCCCAGGTAATAAGAATGAGGAGTTTTCAGATCCTGAAATTGAGCATACAGGTTTATATACTTAAATCTCCAGATATTGGTTGTAATTTTCAGATAAGGATAATTAAATGCATTATCCGAAAGAAGCAATGAACGATAACCATCGCCTATAAAATTTTTACCGTGCCCGAATTGGATATTAAAATGTTTGGAAGGTGTATAAGAAATATACGCGCTTGCCCATGCATAATCAAAACCGGAACCTTTAAATTCTTTTATTTGACCTTGACCGGGAACAACTGTAGTATTTCGAATATTGCTGTCCAGGTAATGAATAAAAGTAGATTGATTTTCATAAAAAGTTGAAGAAAAAGAAAAATCTTTTCCGATAGACCCTTCTGCCAGCACTCCCCTTGTATTAATATATTTCGAATCATTATTTATACTAATGTCTTTCCCAAATTCAAAATTCATGACAGGATCAATTGTCATTTTAAAGTCTTGTTTATTTAATATTATCAAATTTTCATTAAAAATTTTATCCCAAACGGAATTACAAAACTTATGATGATAACTACTCTTAATAGAAAATTGGTTTTTAAGAGAATCAATATTAGTGATCTTATTAATTTCAGGAATTAACCATGGTTTTACAGAAGTATGAAAATAAACATCAGGAGAGTAAAGAGTTTGTTCCAAATCATTGAAAAATGGATTTGCTAAAGGATAGTTCAGTTGCTGTGAAAACAATTGCCCTGACAGTATAATAAAATTTAGTCCGATAATAATTTTAAGTTTCATGGATGCTTGAGTTATGAGAGATACTTCTCTGTTCATTCAAATATATCTGTATGAAATTAGAAAAAGGATTTAATGATCTTATTTTTTTTCAGAAATTAATATTCTTTTCTCCTTTCTGTGAATCAAATAGATTGGGATATAAAAAGCAATAGTGCAAATAACAAGTGTGGTAAGTGTAAGTAATAAAATTCCGATATGCTGAAGGAAAAAAACAACACCAATAAATATAATATTATAGAGAACCAATATGAGTGTAACTTTCTTATGTGAATAACCCAAATCGATTAATTTATGATGTATATGACTTCTGTCTGCTTTAAAAGGAGATTGGTTGCGAGAGATTCTAATGATGAAAACCCTAAATGTATCATATAATGGTATTATTAATATACCAATAGAAACTGTGGGGGCTGAATCAATTTTATATAAATATGAAATAGAAATATTTTCAGGAATATTTAACTCGTTGAATTTAATTACAAGTACAGAAATAATAAATCCGATTAACAAAGAACCGGTATCACCCATAAAAATTTTATACGATTTACCGAATAAATTATACCGGATAAATCCAAACAAAGCTCCGGTTAAAGCAAAAGAAAAAATAGCATATTGAAATTGTTCAGAAAGATAAAACCATATGCCAAAAGTTAATGCGCATATAATCCCTATTGCACTCGCCAACCCATCAATCCCATCAATAAGGTTAAAAGCGTTTATGATTACTACTGCTACAAAAGTTGTTAAAATAATACTCCAATAACCATTGATAGTGCTTATCCCCATAAACCCATGAAGATCTGTAAATCGTATGTCGGCAAAACCAATTAAAATAAATACAGCCATAATTTGTGCAATAAGTTTACTATATGCAGAAATACCAAAAATATCATCTTTCAGACCAAAAAAGAAAATTAACAGGCATCCTGCAACAATAAATCGCAAACCATGCATTGATTCATAAGAAGAAGAGAAAAGTAAAGCAGGTAAAACGAATCCAAAAAAAATAGCTATACCACCTAAAGTAGGAGTAGCATGAATATGTGAAGCCCTTCCATTAGGCAAAGCGCGAAGTCCTTTTACTTTTGTTGCTCTCGCAAGTTTTACAATAGGAGGAATTGAAAAATAACTTATTAAGAGCGCAAAAAAGAAACTTAGTAAAGTATATATTGATGGTGGTATATCGACCAAATGCGCAAAAATCATTTATTTTTTATTTTTAATCATAAGGTTTATGCAAAGTTAATTAAAAACAATTATCAAAGTTAAATATCTTTTTTTTACCTTTTTATTATTTTCTTTAATAAATTGTTTATTTATTTTATGTACCAATTGAACAATTTTTCAATACCTTCTTCGATTTCAATTTTATGATGCCAACCAAGACGATGCAGTTTTGAAGAATCAATTAGTTTCCGCATAGAGCCATCAGGCTTGGAAACATTAAAAAATAACTCTCCCTGAAAACCTATTATTTTTTTTACAATATGTGCAAGTTCAAAGATGCTTATTTCTTTACCTGTACCAATATTAATATGAAGATTACTAAATCTGTTTTTATCTGAATTGTTTTGAATCCTGCCTGTCCGCTTGCCTGCAGGCAAGGCAGGGTAGGCAGGATCGCTGATTAGGTCTTTGTAATTTACTTTTTCCATAAGAAAGATGCAAGCATCAGCCATTTCTTCTGACCATAAAAATTCACGAAAGGGTTTGCCGGTTCCCCAAACTTCTACTCTGCAAGGATTATTTTGTGTTTTGACAATACCATAAGTATTCAATTTATTAAATATTTCCTGTTTTCCGGCGGTTCCCTTTATTCCCTCAACGGGATATTTGTTGAAGTCATGGCAAATTGAATTCCAATTGTTTTCTTCAAGGCATTTACCAAGATATATTTTGCGTATCAGAGCGGGAAGCACATGAGATGTTTCAAGGTTAAAGTTGTCATTGTATCCATATAGATTTGTAGGCATTACAGCAATATAATTTGTTCCATATTGGAGATTATAGCTTTCACACATTTTTAATCCTGCAATCTTGGCGATAGCGTAGGGTTCGTTTGTGTATTCCAACGGACCTGTCAATAAATATTCTTCTTTAATAGGTTGTACAGCTTCGCGCGGATAAATACATGTGCTCCCAAAAAAAAGTAATTTTTTTACATTGTTTAGAAAAGACTGATATATTACATTATTCTGTATCATCAGGTTTTCGTATATAAAATCGGCTCTGTAAGTATTATTTGCATTGATACCACCTACTTTTGCAGCGGCAAGAATAACGTATTCGGGTTTTTCAATTGCAAAAAATTCTGCTACTGCCTGCTGGTTCGTCAAATTTAATTCATCAATTGTCTTTCCTATAAGGTTAGTATATCCTTTTGACTGAAGGCCTTTCCAAATTGCGGAACCCACAAGACCAAGGTGGCCGGCAACGTATATTTTACTGTCCTTTTTCATTTTATTCCAAACTTTTATTATACGTACACTTTAGAATCATGCAATTTTTTCACAAACTCCAGATCATGCTTCATCATTATTTTTATCAATTTTTCAAAACTTGTCTGGCAGGGGTTCCAGCCGAGTAGCATTTTGGCTTTAGTTGGATCGCCACAAAGTTGTTCTACTTCTGCCGGACGAAAAAATTTCGGATCTACTTCTACAAGGGTTTCACCTGTTGCTTTGTTTATGCCCTTTTCCTGTATTCCTTTTCCTTTCCATTCTAATTCTATACCTGCTTCACGGAAAGCAAGGGAACAAAATTCCCTTACAGAGTGCATTACACCGGTAGCAATTACAAAATCTTCCGGAACAGGGTACTGTAATATCATCCACATACACTCTACAAAATCTTTTGCATAACCCCAATCACGCAATGCATCAAGGTTACCTATGTAAACTTTTTTCTGATAACCATGAACGATACGTGATGCTGCTAAAGTAATTTTTCTTGTTACAAAAGTTTCTCCTCTTCTTTCACTTTCATGATTAAATAGTATTCCGTTTACAGCAAACATATTATATGATTCCCTATAGTTTTTAGTTATCCAGAAACCATATTGCTTGGCAACTCCATAAGGCGAGCGCGGGTAAAAAGGTGTAGTTTCCTTTTGCGGTACTTCCTGCACTTTGCCAAATAATTCAGAAGTTGATGCCTGGTATATTTTTGTCTTGTTTTCCATGCCCAGGATCCTTACGGCTTCAAGAATACGCAAAGTACCTAAAGCATCCGATTCTGCTGTATATTCAGGTACTTCAAATGAAACCTTTACATGGCTTTGGGCGGCTAAATTATAAATTTCATCGGGTTTTACTGTTTGTATTATACGAATAAGAGAACTGCTATCCGTCATATCGCCATAATGCAACTCCAGCTTACGTTTTTGATGCATATCTTTTATCCATTCCTCAAAATATAAATGCTCTATGCGGCTGGTATTAAAATATGAAGCGCGACGCATAATACCGTGTACTTCGTAACCTTTTTCTAATAAAAACTCGGCTAAATAGGAGCCATCTTGTCCGGTAATACCAGTAATAAGAGCTGTTTTCATAATATGTTTTTTTGATTTACTAAATTAATTCAAGGTATATACACAATACTATTAAAATTAAACCCTATTTTGAGAAAAAAACCAATTACAAAAACAGGAACTTCACCTTAAAATTAATCGTGTGTGTTACAAAAATAATGTTTCTAAAGCGTAATATAAAAAATAATAATAAAAAAGGAGCCGAAACTCCTTATAACATTCCTGAAATAGTTGAAATAAAATATTTATTCCCTAATAAATAATAGTGTTTAAAAAAAATAAAGTTTAATATCATACTGTCTATAGTATGAAAAATATCCTCAATTTGTGGAAATTATCATTCGTAATTTTGACATAGCGGTATTAAAGGAAAATAAATCTTCATAATATTTGAAACCATTTAATCCTATATCGTTTCTTTCATTTTCGGACATCACCAGATATTTTTTTGCATTCATGATTAATCCTGAATAATCTCCACATGGGCAGGTAAAACCACATTTTGCTTCGTTAATGATTCTTGCCCCTTCACCATTTATCATTGCTAATATTGGTTTCCGTGATGCCATGTAAGCCTGGAGTTTCGCCGGTACTGTAATGGAAAATATTTTTTCATCTTTCAGTGTAACAAGCATTACGTCAGCCTTATTAAAGAATGAAGGCATAGTTTCAATTTCATGACGCCCCAGAAAAATCACACGATCATCCAGATTGTATTGTTTTACTTGTGATTCAATCCATTTTCTTCTTCTTCCATCTCCAACAAAAATCCAAAAGATTTTGAGCCGCTGTTTATGAGTCAATAATATTGCATTAAAAATGTTTTCCATGTCCTGCGCTTCACCAATGTTCCCTGCAAACATAATTTTTAATGTATCAGCAGGAATCCTATCTCCAAGTGAAATTTCTGTATGGGCATTGCCTTCTGTAAAAATGTTTTCCGCCCAATTAGGAAAATAAACAATTTTGTTTTGCTGAACTCCTTTTAATATTAATGAATCTTTAAACCCCTCAGAACTGATCAATATTTTATCGCTGTTGCGATATATCCACTTTACCAATTTATTCAGAAAACTGATTACATGTTTATTTCGGAAAGAAGATGCGGCTATAATGCTTTCAGGCCAAAGATCAAGGTTCCAGAAATACAGTGGAATTCTCTGCATTTTCTTAAAAAATATAGCCGGAATACCTAAAAAAATAGGGGAAGTGTGATGTACAATGATTTTATCAAATCTCTTTGATATGGCAATGAAGAAGGACCATATCATTAAGAAAAACCAATAAGAAAAATAATTCAGCACCAGCCGGATACCCTTTCCATTGCCTCTTGGTATCAATGGCACCCTAATTATTTTAATTTCATTTACTTTTTCGTTTGCCTTGCGAAAAATTCCGTAACCTTTATAAATCCTGCCACCAGGGTAATTTGGTAATCCCGTCAAAACAGTTACATCATAGTTATCCTGCTGAAGAGTAAATGCGATATCATTAACTTTAAAATTTTCAGGGAAGAAATGATTAGTAAAAATTAATATGCGTTCTCTTGCCATACTACTCTTTTAACATAATCAGTATAGGATAAAATAATGCGAATTATTTTATTTGATACATTTGGCATCGAATAATCTCCAACCAGCCTCAATGTTCTTTCATCTTTTCGTTTCTGCGTTTCCAATATCTTAAGTCCCTGCAGGATTCTTTCAACATTCATTCCAACCATCATTACAGATGCCTCTTCCATAGCTTCAGGACGTTCATGCGCTTCGCGTATATTAAGGGCGGGGAAATTTAAAATAGAAGATTCTTCTGAAATAGTTCCGCTGTCCGATAATACTGCTTTCGCATTCACCTGAAGTGAAATGTAATCACTAAGGCCAAAAGGTTTTTGAAGAAGTATCAATGGATTTAGTTTGACTTTCTTTTCAAGAATCATATTGCGAGTTCTGGGGTGTGTACTTACAATAATTGGTTGACGATATTTTTCAGCAATCGTATTCAGTATTAAAACCAGATTATTAAAATTTCTTTCAGAGTTAACGTTTTCTTCACGGTGTGAAGAAACAACAAAATACTGAGTTTTATTAAGTTTTAAATCATTAAGGATTTTTGATTTATTTATTTTAGGCATATAATAATTCAGGACTTCAAACATTGGACTGCCGGTTTTAATTACGCGGTCGGACGGCAAACCTTCTTTTAAAAGATATTCCCTTGCAATATCACTATAAGTAAGATTAATATCACTTATATGATCAACTATTTTACGGTTAGTTTCTTCTGGTACGCGCTGATCAAAACATCTGTTACCTGCTTCCATGTGAAAAATTGGTATATGACGTTTTTTTGCAGGAATGGCGCACAAACAACTATTAGTGTCTCCAAGTATAAGAAATGCATCCGGTTTTTCTTTTTCAAGAATTGGATCAATGTTAATAATAATCTGCCCTATGGTTTCAGTAACAGTTTTTCCTGCTGCTTCAAGGAAATAATCCGGTTTTTTAAGATCCAGATCTTCAAAAAAAATCTGGTTCAGTTCATAGTCATAATTTTGACCTGTGTGAATCAGAACATGATCGATTGATTCAGTTTCGTCAAGCTTTGCAATTACTCTAGACAGACGAATAATTTCAGGCCGAGTGCCAACAACTGTAATGACTTTTAATTTTTTCATGAATTAAATATTAATAGTAAATTCTACATTATACAATTTCGAAAAATGTATCAGGATCATTTGCATCAAAAAACTCATTGATCCAAAAGATTGTATAAAGTTCTTCATTACCTGTATTCTTAATGTTGTGTGTATACCAGATGGGCATATCCACAAAGGATGGTTCATTACCGTTTAACTGAAAATTGAGGATTTCATCTGTTCCTATCCGGCGAAGTTGAATCAAGGCTTTTCCTTTAATAACCGCAAACCTTTCAATTTTTCTTGTATGATAATGATTTCCTCTTGTCACGCCAGGAACTGTAGTAGAAAAAGAAACCTGTCCCCCGATATTTAGTTTTACTGTTTCTACAAAACTCCCGCGATCATCAATATTTTGAACAAGTTTTACGGGATAATGATTTTTTATATCAATATATGTTCGGAAAGTATTAAAGAGGTTAATATCAAATTTATTCTTAAGTTCAGGTAGAATTCCTTTCTCCAGGTATAATGTTTTATAACTTAAAAGACGTTCAAGAATTTCACTGACTTTAGCTTCAGCAGTATGTGGTATAGATATGTTGCTGATGCTATTTTCAACTTTCTTTTGATTTAATTTTACATCTATGTATTTAATAAATTCATTAATCAATTCACCTACATAAATGAGTTTCATATCTCCGTCGATGTCAATGTGCGGCGTTTCGTTATGTGAAAGTTGATGGCAAAATGTTGCAATAACCGAATTATAAAAAGGATTTCCGAAAGGTCCGAAAACGTTGGGTATTATCAAACCTGTAAACCGGGCATTGTTTCTTTCCGCCCATTCTGATAATAACTGCCGTCCTTCGCGTTTTGATTTTCCGTATAAATTATCCAGATCTTCCTGCGTAGAAGATGAAAATAAAACATGTGGATTTGATCTGGTTTTTTCCATCGCATTAATCAATTGCTTTACCAAACCAATATTTGTTTTATAAATTACTTCGGGGTCATTATGACGATTCATGGCGGCCAAATGAACGATCACATCACATGCGCTCACGAATTCATTTAATTTATTTTCCTCAAGAAAAAAAGAATCCTCAAACGGAATACGAACAAATTTATCAGGAAATAAGCCAAGTGTGTTATAAAGGTGTTTACCAATAAATCCAGGCTGCCCGGTGATTCCAACTTTTAACATATTTTAATTTTTAGCAAATAT
>CAINEZ010000703.1 GCA_903847905.1 uncultured Bacteroidota bacterium | reverse complement strand
TCAATAACATAAGTAATATATGGTGAATCAAATATAAAATTAGATCCTGAATATTTTTTATAAGTACTGATAATTTCAATTATCCTATCAATCATAAAATATTATTTTTAGAAATTTTATTTAATTATTTTACTGAGTTTTTGAAGGTGTCAACTTGTGTTACTTTTGCACCTTGTGCCTGTGCCTTTTTTGCTTTTGAAGAAGTTGAATCTTCATTCTTTGTCAAAAGGTCCGTTGTAGCTTTAGTCATATCATCTTTTACAACACCACCACAACTCTCAATAAAACTCTTCAATTCAGAATCCCTAAATCCTGTAAAAACAAACACTCTTTCAGTTAAATCTACATTTTTCATATTTGTATTATTATTTTTTGGTTCTTCTTTTTTTACTTTTGGTTCATCTGAAATCTGAACCATATCATCTAAATCATCCATAAATTTACCAAAACACAACATTCCATCTAAGAAATTTTCAGATGTTTTGGTTGACATTCCACTAATACTATTAAGTTTTCCAACAAGTTCTTTACGAACTTCATCAAATTTTAGCATACTATCCAAACTTCTAAAATCTAACATAAAGAAACAACTTTTGAAGAAATTGAAATGTTGTCCAGTGTAATCTGTCATATCTTTAAGACCATCATTAATCATTTTTAATTTTCTTGAACCGATGTTTTCAAAACATCCACTAGCATGACCTATAACTTCAAATGGTGCACTTTTTATTTTTTCATCAAATTCTTTCAAAATTTTTGAGGCTGACAAATTACCCATACCTTCAAGACTCTGAATGTTGAATGCACTCATTGATAAAATTTTACCAACAGTGTCATATCCAGCATCATAGAATTTCTTAATTGTTTTTTCGGCAAATCCTTCAATTTTGAAACGAACAAAAAAGAATGCAAGTTTTTGAAACTTTACTTCACCACAATTTACATTATTACAAACTAGATCAACTCCATTTTCGTTCCATTCTAAATTACTACCACAACTTGGACACACTGTAGGAAGATTCAATTTTCCGTTTTTAACAATACCTACGATCTTTGGTATGACACCCCCACTGCGCACGCAAGAAAGAACGGACCCAGCACCAATAGAATTTTCTTTAATAAATTTTGCATTGTATCCTGTAACTCTTGAAATAGTAACACCCTCAACATCAAATGGCTCCAATAGCACAACGGGCTTGAGTGCTTTGGTCTTGCTTAAATTCCATTCTATTCCTCTATATTTCACAGAATTAACAGTAGACCATTCAGGATTTTTGAATGCTCTTGAATATGCAGGATTATTATTTCTTTCACGACCTAAATTACTTCTGATGTCTTTATCATCAATATCAAGTACGAGTCCATCAATATCATATTCTTTGCCCCATTCAAAGAACAATTCATTCAATTCATCAATGTTCAATTCATTTGCTTGTCTTATTTCAAATGGTAAAAAATTAAAAAATATTGAAATAACATTAAGTTGTGTAGATTTGTCTTGTGTAAAATTGTCATCTGCAAATCCATAACGAACGTGTTTTGCATATTTCAAATCTTCTGAAATTGTGTCAGAGTTTTTCAATCCTGCAATCATATTACGAGCATTTTTGAATGCTTCACCATTGTCTCTATAAAATGTTCTACTTGCGAAAACTGGCTTTGGAATAATCATTTCACCAATACTGAATTTGTCCAATCTCATACCAGTGTCACATAATTTGGCATAATGCGAATGAACTGTTTCACCTTCAACACCATCACCTCTTGTCCAAGCAAGATTTGTATTTTCATCTTTCAAAATAGAAATACCATCATATTTTGCAGTGATAACTAATTTGGTAGTTAATGGTAATCCTTTGTTTACTATCCATTTCTGAATATCTGAAAGAGACGTTTCTTTATCCAAAGAGAACATAGGATATTTTAAAGTTTCTTTTCTATCGGAGTCAACTTCATCAAGTGTTTCAATGACACCTGATGTGAAAATTTCGTTTTCTGGATTGACTAATTTGACGGATTCAATAAGTCTATCATATTCAGCATCGGTAATTTGGGTATTACCATCACGATAGGCTTTATTAAGTTTCTTCAATTCAACGGTTACCGTTTTGTAATCACCGTTATTTAATAAAATGTAGATTTCTGATAGTTTCATAGGTGCTTTTTTTTATTTATATTACAAAAATACAAAAAAGTTATGAGATAAAAAAATATTTACCTATGAATTAATTCTTTTTCTTTACAAATTTTAGTATTTATTTTATCTCCGATTTTGTAATAATTCTCACCATTGACATTATATCTACTTAAAATTACAGAATTTAAAATATACTTATCTTTATTTGTAGATAGCACAGGATCGTTGATATTAAATCTGTAACGAATTATAATTTTATTGCCAGTTTCGGTTATTTCTTTTTTTGAGAACATGTTTTTATTTTCTTTAATCGTTCCCGAAAAAACATATGGTTTTTGAGATATGTAACCAATAGTTTTGGAAAGTGTTTCTCTATTTATTTGCTTTAAGTCAATGTTATTGATAGCAATTTTACC
>CAINEZ010000702.1 GCA_903847905.1 uncultured Bacteroidota bacterium | reverse complement strand
CTGTTTCGCTGGATGAGCTTGCTATGTATGTTCTCAAGCGCAAAGAGGATAGTTCTCATCTTTTTGATTTGCTATACAACAAGCCGGAAATAGCAAATATTAAAATGAAGAAAATAATGAAAGAGGTTGTTTGCAGAAAGAAACTGAACATAAAAGTTAAGGAACTGAAATTTGATTATAACGATTCTGAAGATTTGGTTATGGGAGTAGCATATTTTAAAGTGAAATTAAACGGAACAGAGAAAGAACTCAAAAAACTTGCAGGGGATTGTAACGAGATATGTGTCTTTGACTGGGAAGAGTACAAGCAAAGCCTTAATTCTGTTAATGCCTGAGCATATTACAATTAATTATTTTTTAATCAATGATAAAAATAAAAAACACTATTAACAAATCATCTCATCTTACTTCAATTCGCATATCGCCATCTGCACTTTTGTTCTTTGCCAAAGAGCTTAAAGAAGCAGAGGGATTTGATGAATTAATGATATTAAAAAAAGCTCTGGAGAGAATAGATGAACGTTCAATAATTATCTCATATCCAAATGCAAAAGATTACAGAGAAAAATATTTAATAGGAAAGTACAGATGTCTTCGTCCTTATTACAAAACTAAAGTCCCATATTCTTTCTGGAGCCAGTTGTATATCGCTTTTAAAAGGAATATGTGTTCTTTCCAATATTATGAAACCTCCCTTAACTTATTACGGCGGAAAACAGAAACTTGCCGAGCGTATTATTTCCATGATCCCTGAGCATAGAATATACTGTGAGCCATTCTTTGGCGGCGGGGCTGTATTCTTTGCCAAATCTCCAGCGGAGCTTGAAGTGATAAATGACAGCAACGGGGAACTTATCAATTTCTACAGGGTTCTTAAGGCGGATTATAAAAAACTGGAAAGGGAAATAAAATGCACGTTGCACAGCAGGGAGAGTTTTCAGAATGCGGAAGTAATCTTGAAAAATCCTAAATTGTTCAGCGAAGTGAAGCGGGCATGGGCTATCTGGACTCTCGCCAATCAAAGCTTCGCTTCTATGCTTGGCGGCACGTGGAGATGCGATTTGCAGAAGAATTCAACGCCAAAAAGATTAACAAATAAAAAAGAAAATTTTACTGAAGAATACGCAAAACGCTTGGAACAGACGCAGATTGAAAACCGTGATGCTTTGAAGATTATTCAAACATGGGATAACAAGGATACTTTCTTTTATTGTGATCCACCTTATTTCAATTCTGATATGGGGCATTACAAGGGTTATACAGAGCAGGATTTTGAAAACCTGCTTGAATTACTATCTAAAATAAAAGGGAAGTTTTTGCTCAGCTCTTATCCTTCTGAACTTATTGAGAAATATACCAAGAAATATAAATGGCACACTACAAAGATTGAAGGAATACCTGTATCTGTGGGATTAGGGAAACATAAAATGAAGACGGAGGTGTTGACGGGGAATTATGAGATGTAAAAAAATATAAAATTAACACGTAACATGAGTTAAGTAAGGAATAAAAAGAGGTTGACCATAGTTTTGAGACAACCTCTTAAAATAAATTAAAAACAAAAACTTAATGCCAACCTATATTCTAACCTTAGATGCTTCAATCCATGAATTATGTTCTTTCTCAACAGCCTCAATTTCAAAAAATCTCATTTTTTCGTTAATACTTTTTTTTAATTCATGCATTTTTTTTTCGGACATAATAACAGTACGTGTTACTTGTGGTGGCATTTTTTTCCCCATTTTTTTTGTACTTAGTTCTTGTGTTTTCATAATTATTAATTTTTAAAGTTACTATAAATGTCAAAATTTGGAATTGTGACATATTCCGTAACTATTTTACCATCTTTATTAAAAAAATGATACCTATCAGGGTAAACAATAAACAGTAAGGCATCTATATAATTTTTACTGGTTTCAGTAGCATCTAAAATAATCATTCCAAAAGATTTTTTTTCTTTCTCTGTAGGTTTTGTTGTTGTAAATTGTGCTATCCATATAAATTTGGACATTTGCATTAATACAAGCTTTTTCCTGATAATTTCAATTATAGATTTATTATATGCAATTTTTCTTTTAAAAGATCTGGCCTAAGTAAGGAATAATTGCAAAATAATTTCATTTTCATTATACGAATATCCAATTTCATTTGCTGGAAAAAATATATTAAGAATTAGTTGTCTCGCAGAGTAAGCATCTAAATATATTTTTTTGTATAAAGGTACTACAATATTTTCAATTTGTGCGACAGAATACACTTCATTCACTTTTTGTTGTTTTTCCTTACCAAAAGGAATTGTATCAACAAATTTTTTTTCATTGTTCAATTTTTTATAATAATACGATGCAGGATCATTAATAGTTGTTAATTGATACGGTGGAAAAGTATCATCAATAACAACATAGTTTTCGCACATATTAAAGCTATTAATAATATTAACATTTCCATTAAGAGTTTGGACTGTCTTAGAAGGTAAAATCTTATTTATTTTATATTCCGAAATTACCTTGCGACCAATAATTAAATATGCATGATGACCTGATTTTCCTAATTTTAAATGTGCAATTATTGGAATCTGGGATTCAACATACGAATTTATTATCTCTTCAAACACATCATCTTTGTAAACTGACTTAGAATAAATCCTTACTCCAAATCCCATTTTTTTTAAGACATAGGATATTTGAGTTATTGGAAGTCCAGCAGAAGGTAATTGCCTTTCATAGGAATATTTTTTTAAAATATTTACAATATCTGAAGGTAAAATTGGTTTGTAATCAGAATATTTATTTCCAAAATATTCCATTGTGCTCCAAATTGCGACTTCTGCACATTTCATCGTTTCTTCGTCCTGCGATTGGTGGGGAAATCCTGAAACCTCCAACCCAATACCATTAAGGGTAATTTTATAATTAGCAAGACAACAATCAAAATCTTTTCTTTTTAATGCATTTGGAGAAATAACTGTTTTTGCAATAACATTTGGCTCTGTAGGGCGTATGACCAAATATCCCAAAAAGTTTCCCTCCTTTTGTATATCATTTAAAGAATCATCATTAAAAAAATCTCCATCTGAAATAACATTGTTAAATAAAGATATTCTTATACATTCTCTTGTATGTAATCTCCTTTTAGTAGAAAAATAACTATAGTAAGAATCACGAAAAGTTCTATCCACATATGGAAATTCCACACAAATATATATGTCATCTCTTAAATGTTCTAAATATTCTCCCAAGGCATCAATTGTGCTACTTATTGGAAATCTATAATCTTTCATTAATTCTTGTATAGAGATATAGATATTTCCAATAGGGGATGTTTTATACTTTATTTCCATTTATTAAATAAAAGTAAATAAAACATAACGGACAGAAAATGAGGCAACTAATCAAATTATATTAAAAATTTAGACTGCGAATTTAAACAAAATTTATTAATCCAACTCAAATTTATTAAGTGCAAAAATAAATTACAACAATGGGGCTGTTAAAAAGTATTATTTTTATGTTTTAGGTCTCTATGATTGAATACTATGTAAATGTAAAAATATTTTATAAAAATGGAAAATGCTACTCAAAAGAAAGGTTACGTTAATGATGATAATTCAAATCACATTGGTGAAGCGGAAAATGAAGACCGAGGTGTTGACGGGGAATTATCCGACAGAAATTGAATTTGCAAAATGATTAAATCAGTACTATTGGATCATCGTTCAATATTATTTCCTTTTCCCTTGCTTTTGCGAGCATCTTTTAATTCCTTTTGACGCACAGATTCTTCAAAATATTTCTTCATTTGCTTCAAAGAGACCTTATGCCCTTCTTTGAATAAAATATGTTCTTTTTGTACATCTTCAAAAAAAGGAAGAGATTTTAATATCATCATCTCATCCAAAGAACGGTATTTTTTTCTGCTGTAATCAAGCAAGTCATCCAAAGAAATTTTTTGCAGGATAAAATATAAATCCACATAATCCTTCTCAACTGCCCGGCTTATAATCGCTGATAGTTTCATACAAGCAATATCTTCAATAGAAGCTATTTCAAAATAATCAGTTCCAACTAAGGGTTTAAGTAGTGCATAATTGTAACTGAAAAAACTTAACCGAATGTTATTGTCAATAGAACAGGAAACAGTATTTTTATCCTGCTGAGTAATGGAAAGTTTATGATTTTTAAAAACTGACTCAAGTTTCTTTATCAAGGCTGCTGTATCATAATCACCTTTTTTAAAAAAATCAAAATCAATACTATCCCTATGACCTATCTGGAGAGCCAAGCCTGTTCCTCCGGCAAGATAAAATCCTTCATCTGCAAAATGCTTAAAAAGAGGAAGGATAGTTTTTCTTTTATTGTCGAGAATATCCCAATGAATTTCCATAAGACTATGCAAAACGGTTTTTTCTTGCAGGTGATGCATGATAAATCAGCGACCAAAAATTAAGGGACTTCCTGTCCCATTCTGACGCAATGCTGTTATTAATAGTTTCAGTGATTTCTTTCTCGTTGAAATTTTTCCAAAGCCACTCTACTGCTTTTTTTGTCCCGTGATTAAGCACATTAAGAATGATTCTAAAGCGGTCATCGGGATTTGAAAGACTGATCTTATTTGTGTCATAAGACCAAAGGCAAATTTTTACTGCTTGAGGTAGTTTGCGATTCATAATTACATTGTAACATAAAGTACAGAAAGAAAAAAGCGCTCTTTGTTAGAATTAGAACAAAAATACACAATTTTTTCCACTTCTACAAAGAAAAAAAGAAAACTAAAACAGAGGTGTTGACGGGGGACAATATGATTTTTTTTCAGAATATCTTAAAATACGTGATATTAAAACTATTGTTTTAATCCTCTACTATGTTTGTACAAAGCCCAAACCAGAAAGAACAAGTACTTGTATTTGTGGAAGCAGGAAAAAGTACCGCTATTGCCATAAAGCCCAAATAGAGGATTTATACGGTTTTGATAAGGATAAGTTAAATTGGATAATTAAAAAACTTATCGAATTTGAAGCTAAAAAAATGCCACCTTAAAAGATGGCATTGGATGATATAAAAACCGTTTGACTATGGCTACAAACCCTTTCACGATTTCGCAATCATCTTTTTCAGTAAATTGATAACTTCGGCTATGTTTGCCGAGTTCTCAATAACTATCGTACAACTCGCACCATTCCAAAATTTCTGCACTGATGCCGGAAGAGATTTAATTTCATGATACTTTATCTGCTTCCTAACATCTTCTTCGGGACACATCACAACAAGTGAAATCTTCTTACGCAAATGAAAGAATGCAAGGTTTTTGTTCTTGCGAACAGAGATATAAATTTTCTTAGCATTAAATTCAATACTGTTGTCTGCCTTTAATAATGCAGTCTTTATCTCATTGTAAATATTCCTTGCAATTTCTGAACAAGCTTTTAAATGGTCTTCTTCCGTGCTTTTTACAATTTCAGTTTTCCTGCTTTTTTCATTTTTCCAAATGTCAGCAAAATCAGGCTTTGCCGAGAAAATCTTATCATTACCGCAATAATATTTCTTTATCATAATTTGCCTTACCATCTTGCCCCAAGTTTCAATATACACAGCTTGCATTAAGTTTAAAACAACATTTTCGTTGTCCCTTACAAGCAATATTGCAGGCTTGTTTGCAAGCATTTCTGATAATAGTTTGGAAATATCCTGTTCTTCCCTAAGTCTTGCCTGTAATTCATTTTTCTTCTGTTTGTCTGCATCAATTAATTTAAGAAGCTCTGCGAGGAAGTCATTTTGGTAATTCCTGTTTTTTAATGAGGCGATAAAATGAGTAACACGGGCGTAAAGAAGTCCCAAGCTGTCATCCGAGAAGTTTATTTCTATTATATACATTCTCGGCTTTTCCTGTTCATTGAAGTCAAACAAGAACACATTCGGGAAATATTCATTTGTGCTTTTGGTGTCATCAACAAGAACTATGTTTTCACCGAAAAGCGTTTTACAGTTTCCTAAAATAAATTCAATCAGATCGCTTTTTGTATGAAATTTGGCTTCATTCATTTCCTTGCCATTATTGCTATATTCTCCGTTTACTGTTTGCAGTTTGCCATTCTTTAAAACATATAAATGCCTTTTGGCATCAGTATTAGCGGAAACATGCCTCTGTGTTGCCTCCTGTTGCGTTTTTTCTTCATTACCCGCTATTGTGTCGTCTTTGGGACAAACAGGTTTAAAAGGCGCTGTTTCGCTCTTTTCTGTATCGTTTTTAAGCTCTTCTTTACCTTTCTTAGTTAGCTTTCCGCCTGTTTTTACCCAAATATCCGAAGGAATTTCCTCCCGTACAATAGTATCAAGGCTTGAGGCAAAGCTAAGAGCGACATCAAATTTCCCCTGAATAAACAACTCATAAAATCTTTTCAAGTTTTTATGGTCTTTTTCGTTTAAATGAACAGGCACAGTCCATTCAGGATAAATTAACAATTTGGAGGTTTTGGGTTTTTTATTTTTACCTGTTTTCAGGTTTTTCTTCTTTGCCACTGTTTTCGCCTTTTTAGGACTGGCAGCTTTTTTTGTTTTTATTATTGTTTTTCTCATAGCTCAAGGGGTTTAAATTATTAAATAACTATTTCGGGAGGATTATAGCTCCGCACAAACTTTCGTCAATTAAAAATCTTGATTGGAAATCAAAGCAGGGAAGTTGTCAAATAAAAAACCCGATTAAATATTTCAATCGGGTTAATTTTTACTTTTTAAATTCTGTGTTTTCCACATCAAGCATATCGTCTGCAATCAGCTTGATGGTATTCCAGAAATCACATAATGTGCCTGAACCAGTTGAAACTTTTGTAGTTTTATTACTTTCAGAAACAAACACTTCAATTTTCCAAAACTGTGCAGGCATAGGATATACCCATATCTTAGCTTTTGAGCCATTATCAAATTTTACTTCACCCACGAAATACTCGGTATTTGAGGGGATTTTAGAAAAAGTTTCCAACCCGAGTTTTTTGAATAACGCAACATCTGAAGAGTATGTGCTTGATGTAAAAACCTGCATTGCTTCATGTGCGGCATTGTTTTCTTTTCCATTTCTTTTTTGAGTGTTTTTATTTTCCATTTTGATTTTATTTTGATTTTTACTCAGTGAACTGTTCTAACACGGAGCATAGCTCCACGAATGAAATAGTCAAGATAAAAATAAACCCGCCGGAATTTTTTACATTCCAAGCGGGTTTGAAGAAATAGTATTCTAAAAAGAATAACTATTCCCCTGTAAACACCATTAAAACAAAAAGGGGAAATAAAGCAACAGAGATTTTATTAAAAAAATAAAATATACAGTTAAGTCAAGTGAGGCAATACATAAAGAGATATTTTAAAAATAAAACACACCGCATGCGAGCATTACTTTTTATCAGGAAGGATGTTATTGACCTTTGCCCTATCAATTATAAAATATCAGGCTTGCATTATTATAACAGCACGCTATGATGCAAAAAAAATAAAATTAAGTATTAACAATTAAATTATAAAAACTATGGAAACAAACTCGAAAAAAGGAAAAACTGTATTTATTGAATACAGCACAGCAAACAAAGGTCAGCATTTCATGACAGTGGTACAAAATTTAAACCACGACAGAATAATCATAGGCCGTATTTATCGGGAGTATGATAGCGAAACGAAGAAGTACAATTACATGGCGACAGACTTTGACGGCAACAAGGTGTTTGCCGATTATAAAGATTTGTATGCGATAAAAAAGCAGTTCGTTGAACACGGACAAAGCCTCGCTCAAATGGTTCCAAACCCAAGAGCTTATGCAAAGCAAAACAAGCCCTTTGAGTTTTCCCAAAAAGCCGAAAGAAAAAATGAACTGAAAAATATCAGGGAAAAGAAAACCGAGAAAGACAAAACGAAAGAAGTTGCAAAACAAAATCCTAATGAAAAAACAAGTCCCAATCAAAAAGAAAAAGAAGAGGATTTAAAGAATACCGAAAAATACAAGGATAACGAGCAGGGCAAAGGAGAGCCTGACAAAGAGCAGGCAATACAAGAAGAGCCGGATAATAATGAACCCGACAATGAAAAATCGGACAGAGAAATTGAATTGGCGGAGATCAGGGAAGACAGCGAAGACAGGGAACAAGAGCAGGAAATGGAACTTGATATGTAAACATATGGGAATAAAGAAAAGTAAAACGGTTTTTATCGAAGATAGCACTGCCAAAGAAGATGTTGACACTATTACTGTAATGCAAAAAGTAAATGACAAAGAAATATTTATAGGCAGCATTTATATCGAGCATTACAAAGACAAGAATAAAATAACATACATGGCTGTTGACTTTGGATACAAACAAATATTTAACAAGACAAAAAATATTAATGTTTTAAAGCAAAAGTTTATTGAGTACGGAGAGACTCTGGCTATGTTCGCTCCTGTGGATCAAAACAGATCATTTATAATCATAGATGACAAAAGATTAAAAGAAATGGAGAGACTACGCAAACTGATTAATCTCAGGATACAAAGCAAAGACAGGGAGCAGGAACAAGAAATAGATAGATAAAAGAAAAAATGGAAAAATCGTCAACAGATAGGGTTCTGGTTGAATTCAGCAAGCCGGATAATATGAATACGGTTACCGTATTCAGGATTTTGCCTGATTATTCAACAGAACCCATTGGTAAGGTCTATCCCGATTCAAGTTCGGGTGATGATTCCTTAATCTACATTTCCGCCAATAATCAGGGAGAAGAGATATTTCCGCCGACATCTGATTTTACAGAAATAGAAAACCAATTTGTAAAATACGCAAAAAAATTATCTGCAAAATCTTTTATGGAAGATATGATTTCGGAAGCTGAAAAAATCAAGGAACGAGAATGGTCGATAACAAACATCCGCAACTGGAAAATTAAAAACAGGGAAGTTCAACAAATTATTAAATAACCATTAAATCCTAAAACATATGAAAAAGAAACTATCAGAAATTTCAAATTTTCGCTGCGAAAATGTTGAAAAATTAGTTGCCGAAGAAACGACAGACATAAAAAACTTCGCAAAAAAACTGGGAGAAAGCTATGCAGGAAGCTGCTTCCCTCCTGCTTCAGGATTAAAATTGATTTCAGTAATAGGTGAAATCAAGGCACGATTTGAAAAGTTGTGTATTACCGTTTGCAAGGAATTGCAATCGGCAGTTCATTTTCCGGAGGTAAATTCCGACAAGATAAATGTGGAAGCAGGAAAGGAAAAAGCGAATGATGTAATCAAAGAGCTTAAGTTAAAAAATCAGGATACGGAAGCTGAACAGAAAAAATTAAATATTGACGGCATATATCGCAATGTGCGTGAAATTAGGATAAAGAACGCATTATTTTTCGCAGCCGAAGCTTTGTTTACTTCGCTTTCATTCCAGTTTTTCGGCGAAAACCTGCTGATATCAATACTTATCGCCATACCGTTTACGATTGCGGTTTCAGAATATGCCCATTTAGTAGCCATGCAATACAAGAAGTATCAGAACATAATTAAAAAAAGATTGTTTCTGCTATCGGCGATATTATTCGCTTCAATAGTTTTTTTCGGTTTAAGTTATTTTCGTTCGCAGGCATTAGGCAAAGAAGGTTTATCAGTAGCCACATTATTTTTCGTAATGATCAACCTTTTTATTTTTCTCGTTTCGGCATTCTTGCACTACAAGTACTCAATGACCAAAGAAGAAAAAGTAAAATACCATACCTATAAAATGCTGAAAGAAGAAATTGATAAAAGAAATGCTGAAATAATACAGATTGTGCAACACTTCAGCGATATGGATACACAGCTTCAGGAAAAAGCGATGCTTGCATTTCAATTGGAGCATTATGCGAAAAATACGATTGAAGAAATAAAGAAACACTACGAAGAAGCCGTTGAGAGATTGAAAAGCACAAATATACTGTTGCGTAGAGACAAAGTTGTTCCTGAATGTTTTTCAGAGCCAACGCCTAAATTGGAAATCAATTACAACTTTAATCTTTATAAATTCAACAAGGAGGATATACAATGAAAACAACACTTACCCTAATTTCAATAATAGCCGCAATTAGTGTAATTGCCGTCTATGCAAAAATCAGTAGTGCTTCCGAAACAACGGAGGTTGTTGTAATTCGCGATGTCACCGATAAAATGGCAGCAATACCCAAAGCTGATGAGATAATTTCTTTATTTGATTTGAGCAATGAAATATGGAACGGTGGGATCTTCCGCTTTGTTGACCTGAGCGATGTAAGCATTAATAGCAAGCATGAGGCAAGCATTAAACCGGAAAACCAATGGCTAAGCAATAAATTTCAAAGAAGGGATAAGGTAAAGAATTTCTATTCTGAAATCAACAAGATTATTTCAGATGCCTCAAAAGAAAAAATTGGAAAAGATAACTCTTCCGTGTATTACACGATTGCCGAAGAATTAAACAAGCTAAGTCAAAGCATTTCAAATAAAAAAATATTGCTTGTTTATAGCGACATGATGGAGAATGCAAATAAGATGTCATTTTATGACAAGCAGAAACTGGAACTTCTTAAAACAAATCCCGATTCGATCAAAAAGTATTTTGATTCGCTAATAAAATTAAATAATCTGAATGGAATAAAAATCGAATTGGTTTTTCAGCCTTTAAACATGATGGAAGACGAAACATATAAAGTTGTCTCAAACTTTTATAAAACTATGCTTGAAAGCAAAGGAGCAATAGTAGAAATCACCGCCAGTATAAACTAATTAAAAAATCAAAACCTTGAAAACTAAAGATAACACATTCGGAAGCATCTTCTGGAATATTATCAAGCAGTTGTTATCGCTTGCATGGAGGTTGTTCTTGCTTCTTCTGAGACTTGTATTGAGATTGGTTGAAATGTTGCTTCATCAACTCAATGATTTTCTTAAAAAAATTAACAGTTAAATCAAACTTTATCACTATGGAAACAATCATTAAATTTTTTACAGTAGTCTTTGATATATTCGAAAGCATACTGAAATTTATTTTCGAACTAATCGAAAGTATTTTTTATAAAAGAAAAGAAGAATACACTGCTGATTTTGCATCTCAGTGGTCAGTGATGTCTTCATTTAATTACGGTTTCTGTCTTACAGGGAAAAAGAACCTAAATGTAAAAGATTCGTACCAAAATGCAATAGTAATTGGAGGTACGGGAACAGGAAAATCAAGCGTGGTGCTTATTCCATCGCTTTTTACTACCTGCGGAAGCAAGATAATCAATGATCCATCTGGAGAACTTTTTGCTAAAAGCGCAGGATATCTGAAGCAAAAAGGTTATGAAATTAAAGTTCTGAACTTTACCAACCCTCGAAATTCATCGGGTTATAACCCGCTTATCAGGGCTAATAGTTCTTCGGATATTCAAAAGGTGGCTTCCATGCTTATGCAAAATACTTTAGGCGGCAGCGGCAAAGATCCTTTTTGGAATTTGCAGGCTGTCTCATTGTTATCTATGCTTATTGCCGTACTGAAAAGACAAACTCCCGAATTTCAAAACCTTTTCAATGTCCGGCAGCTTCTAAATCAATTGGGAGGTTCGCCTGAATCAATAGACTCTCTTTTCAGCAAATATGCCGATGATATTCTTTTCTCGGAATATAAATCTTTTATAGCTTATGATTCCAAAGTTGTCTCAGGCGTAATTGCAACCTGCAAAGCTGCCTTACAGATTTTCAATGATGATGCAGTGGCAAGAGTAACTTCCTTTGATAACCTTGATTTGATGGAGTTCAGGGAAAAACCTGTTGCCCTGTTTATACAAAATAGCGTGTCCGACCAAAAGTATTACAGCGTATTGACTTCTATTTTCTTCGAGCAGTTCTTTTCTTTTATCATGAGCCGTTTCCCAAACGATAACGAGCAAGATATTTTTCTTTTGATTGATGAAGCTTCTTCGCTGAATCTTCCGACACTGCCTATGGCTGTCGCCAACGTCCGCAAGCACAGGGCTGGCATAATGTTGCTGCTGCAAGACTACAACCAACTTGTTCACAATTATGGCAAATATGAGGCTGATGGAATTAAAGCCAATTGTTATGCGAAATTATATTTTACCGGACAATCATTGGAAACGGCTACAGAGCTTGAGCGAACGCTTGGCAAATTTGAATTCAAAGACAAAGATGGGCATAAGGTTATCCGAAACTTAATGACCAATGACGAGATTCGTATGTTGGAAACCAACAGGGCTATTTTACTCTGTGGTCATAATCCTCCTGTTTTAGCACGTTTGAAGCCATATTACGAAAGTTTGAAGTTTAACGAGCATGCATCTATTCCTCCCCCTGAAATAGAAAATCAGGCTTTGTCCGGCTCTGTTCCTGTCTTACCTCTTATTCCTTCTTCTGAACCAAAAGATGCCTAAAAAAGCACGAAAAGGGGCTTTGTGGGCATATCTTGATGCTTCCGGTGTTCTTGAAAAGGGGACTGAGGAGGAAATTAAGTCTGCTAAAAAGGCTTACTGGAAAGAATACATTCTTAACTACAGGAGGAAGCAAAGGGCTGATAAACCTGAATTCATTGTATGGCTTTCTAAAAAAAACGGTGATTATTTCAAAATATTTATTTCTGCAAAACAGCATAAAATGGCTATGACAACTTTTCTCCGTTCTTCTGCTTTAGCATATGTAAACAAAACCTTTATCGTTCCCGACAGGTTGCAGATAGTGGAATTGAAGCAGTTGCTTTCTCAATGTCTTAATGAGATTCAAACTATCGTAAAGCAAAAGGAAAAATACTTTTGGGGAAAAGAACAAAAGTTTAAAGACATAGAAAAACGTATTGAAAAACTTGAATCGGATTTGACAAAAAAGTTGGAACAGCCTAATACATTGGAGGAATTAATAAAAAAAGAAATTGAGAAGGAACCTGCTCTTAAGGAACATTTACTCGCTTTTCTTAATTTGTATGATAATAAAAATCAAATCGCATAAAAATAAATCATCTTTTCAAAAGTTGCTGAATTATATGATATATGACAAAGACCGCTTGTTTGATAACAAAGGGTATAGTTTTGCCATTACTCATAACCTGAAAGGGGACAGCATTAAGGAGTGGGTTGACCAGTTCAATGTAAATGAACAATACCGTTTACGTAAAAGGGTTGATAGTGTTCTCGCTACTCATGAGATTATTTCTTTCCACCGAGATGATGCAAAGAACATTTCTTTAGATAAGCTTGAGGATATTGCAAGGCAATATGTGAAGGAGCGTAATATAAACGGGATGTTTGTTGCGGTTCCGCATTTTGATAAAAGTCATTATCATATCCACATTTGCGCTTCGGGAATTGAATACCTGACAGGGAAATCTTTACGCTTAGAAAAGAAAAGTTTAAACGAGCTAAAAAAGAACATTCAGCAGTATCAGGTAGAGAAATATCCTGAACTGAGCAAATCCATTGTGAATCACGGAAAACTCCCAAAAGACCAAGCCCTCCTATCCGAGAAAGAATACCAATACAAGCGAAGGACTGGGAGGGCTACGAACAAGGAGCAGGTGATTGGGATGCTGAAGACATGTTGTAAAAAAGCAAATTCTAAAGATAATTTTTTTGATATGTTGAATGAATGTGGGTTATCAACTTATGTGAGGGGTGGAAGGATTTCGGGTGTTGTTTATTGTAATAAGAAATTCAGATTAAATCGTTTGGGCTTTACTGATGATAAATTGCAGGAGTTGAATAAAACATTAAAACAGTCAAAAGAATTGAGCGGTATGCGAGAGAAAACAAAAGAAAAAATTATTAGTCGTAACAGATAACATTAATAAAAATGCAAAATAATAAAACCATAGATGTATATACTATCGTTACTAATCGCATCATTGAACATCTTGAAAAAGGTGTTGTCCCTTGGCAAAAACCATGGACTGATGCAGGTTTGCCAAAAAATTTAGTTACAGGGAAGCATTACAGGGGAATTAATGTCTGGCTTTTAAACACTCTCAATTATTCGCAGAATAGTTTTCTTACTTTCAAACAGGTCAAGGATTTGGGCGGTTCTATAAAAAAAGGAGAAAAGGCACAAGAAGTCATTTTCTGGAAGTGGCTTGAAAAAGAAAATAAAGAGACAGGGGAAAAGGAAAAAGTTCCTATACTCAGGTATTACAATGTTTTCAATATTGACCAGTGTTCTGATATACCTAAAGAGAAACTGCCTCCGGTTATTGAAAGGAGTAATAATCCTCTTGAAGCTTGTGAGAAAATTATTACTGAAATGCCAAAACGTCCTGATATCAGGTTTAAAGAGCATCAAGCTTATTACAATAAATTAAATGATTACGTGAATATGCCTAAAATGGGAACGTTTACTAATAGTGAAAATTATTACAGTGCTCTTTTTCACGAATTAGTGCATAGTACCGGACATAGTGAAAGATTGAACAGAAAAGAACTTACAAATAATAACAGTTTTGGCACGAAGGATTATGCCGTTGAAGAATTAACGGCTGAAATGGGCGCTTCTTATCTTAAATCGTATGCCGGCATTCCCATTGAACAACTTGAAAATAATGCTTCATATATTCAAGTTTGGCTTGAAAGATTAAAAAATGATAAACGCTTTATTGTCCATGCCAGCGCACAGGCTCAGAAAGCTACTGATTATATTTTGAATATAAGAAATGAAAGGGAATTGGATTTATCGGAAGCCTATTCTGAAAAAGTTGTTGAGAATCCTGATAAATCTCCTGTTTTCAGCGTTGCAACACCCTAAAAGTTTTTATTGATTATTTGGTATCGCTCTGCTTGTTTATCATCCATCTTCAAAAGCCTATTCTTAGAGGTTTTCGAGTCAGGAAGCGTG
>CAINEZ010000701.1 GCA_903847905.1 uncultured Bacteroidota bacterium | reverse complement strand
CCGATCTTAACCAAGGCAAAGTTCTGGGTAATGGAATTATTGAAAAAATACTGAAGAAACCAAATAAAACAAATGGTGCCCGCGTAAAATCACTAGATATTCACGGGGAAGCATTACTTGAAGTTCGTGGCTTTATTATAAAGGAAACGTACCCTGAACCGTTTGAAATGAAGTCAACCGAATATGCAAGTGAACACGAAATGTACGTTTGCCATATATGCTGCATCATCCGAAAGTGTAGCCAAAGCATGGATAACAAATATTTCTGATAAATCGGAAACTGCAACTGCAATTGGTTTTTTTACCAGTTTCTCAAGTATCTTTACTATGATAGCCAGCAGCTTTGCCGGTTTTCTATGGTTTTATTTCAGCCCTGCTGTTACATTTATTGCATCAGGAATAGGTGTAGGTTTAGTTGTAATTTTCTTAATATTTTTCGTGAAAGAAAAAAATTCTACTCAATAGTTCATATAGATTCAGGGACTTTTTTTTCAATAATAAATGCTCCTTTAGTAGCTATGCTTGTTATAATATTGTTTGAACAACTTTTTTTACAATCAAGTTTCCCCAGATGTTATCAACATCAATATAAAAGAAGAAGTAATATTTATAAAAGAATTCTTCAAGTTGTTCAATAAGGAATAGTTCTGTATCTGTTATTTTCTTCTTTATTCGGTTGATTTTTCAATGATATTTTAGGTGTTGGTTTTTAAATTAAATTTGAAGACAATCCGTTATTCCCTGCCAAAAAATTTGGAAACTTTTTGAACGATTTTTCAATGGTTGCATATTTTTTGAAATTTCGTGAGCAGCTTCTGTCTTTCGAAGTCCTGTTTTAAAATAACCACACTTTTGTAGTATTCGTTCCATTGATTCCCAAGTATTAATAATATTATCAGGAATTCTATAGGTAGATTTGTTTTCAAAATTTTTAGATAATTTTGGAAATGCCATTCGCATTGCATCGGCATCACCAAAAAACCAGGATTCAATTTCTTCTATAGCAATTCTGTTTACAACCTGAAACAAATTGTTTGGAGCAGAAGATTTTATAATAAGACCTGCATCAATAGCCATCTGGTTTAAATTGTTTTTTAATTCTATGCAATCATCCCTGTCTCTATCTAAAAGCACAACAATTTTGTAATCATTAGGTATCCATCTGGCATAACCTTTTAACTCTACAGGAAGGTTTTTGAGTAAATCCTTTTTGCCTTGAAAACGAATACATCTGTATGAATGTTCACCTGTAATTATTTGTGGGATCAAGTTGTCTATAACTTTTTCGGCAGTTTCTTCTTCTAATAAAAATTCAAAGTGCATCTTTTATTTTTTCTTTGATTTATACTTATAACTGCCTGCATTTACTAATGGGTCTCCAACTTCGAAATGTCCTTCAGCCCAAAGGTTACCAAGCAAAGCGCCCTCTTCCAAAAAGTCATTAATGCCTAACATATCTGATGCTCTTTTTGCTTGGGTATATCCTTGTTCATCTCTAAAAAGCACATACAGTTCGTTTGCCCTTAACCTGTTTACAAAGTATGGACTATGGGATGTTACCATTAATTGAGAAAATTCAGCAGCTGCCCTGCATTCATCACATAAGCTAGGAAGTAAGCTAGGATGCAATTGATTTTCTGGTTCTTCAATTCCGATTAATTGAGGTGGGTTAGGGTCATTTAAAACCGTTAAATAAGCAAGCATCTTTAATGTACCATCGGATGCAAACTTTGATAAAATTGGTTTCTCAAATGGAGCATCTTTAATTTGTAAAAGTAATCTTCCATCCTGCATAATATCAGCTTCAACCTTTTCTAGTCTAGGAACTCTTTTGGAAAGTGTAATTAATATTTTATCAAGGATTTCATTATGTTGCTCTCTTAGGTATTGTATTACATTCGGCAGATTGTCACCTGTGGCGGATAATTTTTCCTGTGGACCAGCTTCTGGAATGCCTCGTGTCTGATCGGCAGTTAAGTATGATAAATACCAGCCGGTAATAAATCTTCTGAGCGCAATTATTCTTGGATTTTTCGAAAGTTGTCCTAAAGTATTTACAGCTAACATTTCAGGACTATCTAAAGACTCATCCAATCTTTCATCTTTAATGTCAGGTTGTTCACCGCTTATAACTTTTCCTTTCCCATTTGCAAATTCCAAAAAAGCAAATGGTCCACCTACAGGGCTTCTCTTCCATTTCAATTTTTCACTTACAACATAAGGACCTTTGTTGTTCTCATCTATTTTTAATTCATAAGTGATTATAGGAGTACCAGGTGCTTCTCTATATTTAATTTCAAAACAAATCGGACCATCACAACCCCTTGTCCTTAACTCTTTAAACCTTCCCCGTTTATCCCATGCTTTTCTTAAGCCAACAGAAAAACATTCACTAAGAAAAGCAAATACATCAAATACTGTTGACTTACCACTTCCATTTGGTCCTAAAAAAACAGTTAAAGGTTTTATTTCCTTAAGTTCTAAATTGTGCAGAGCCCTGTAATTTTCAACACGTAAATATTCAATTCGCGGTACTGTTTTCTGCTTGGCTGGTTTTGAGTCTTTTTTCATTTTGCAAATTTATTGTTTTATTCTTCAATTTTACCTCCCTACGTATCAATTTTGGCAATAATATTTCTTGAGTTGGGTGAGGGTATGGATTTCGGTTGTCTTTACTTTAAAATCAAGTTATATAAATATACTTCAGAATCTTTGTAAAAATACAATTAATAAATAATAAATATGAGCAACTTAGTTAAAAAAATCTTTGTGAAATACAATTTGAATTTTTATTTATTTCCTTCCGCACCTCTTTCATTTTTCATTATGTAAAATATTTATTTTTAAAACAAAATCAATATTGTGTTGATATAACATTTATTTTTGTACCTGAACCAGCAAAAATCCTCCATGAAAAAACAAATACTTTTTATCAGTTCATTTGTTGTGATCATTCTGATAGTAGCAACAATTGTTTACAGGTCAATAAATCATAAGCACCAATTTAAAAAAGTAAACCCTGCTTTTAAGGAATATGTTGTAGCATTTACTTCAGGTGTTATTTCCACTCAATCGACAATCAAAGTCAGGCTTGCCAATGATTTCGCTGATTCTGCTTTATTCAATACCCCTGTTAAAGAAGAGTTATTCAATTTCAGTCCGTCCATTAAGGGGAAGACCTATTGGATTGATAGTAAAACTATTGAATTCAGGCCAGACGAAGCCCTTCCTGCAAAAGAATTTTATGAGGTAAAGTTTTTCCTTTCAAAACTGATCAAGGTTCCTGATTCGCTTGAAACGCTTGAGTTTCAATTTCAGACCATACAACAGGATTTTATGCTGAAAGTGGATAATCATAAAGCTTATAAAAAGTCTGACCTGTCAAAAGAAAAACTTTATGGCACCATTACTACTGCTGATTTTGCTGAAGATATGAAAGTAGAAAAACTTTTAAGCGCTACACAAGATAATAAAACTCTACTCATAACATGGATTCACGATTCGAAAAGTAAGATGCATTATTTTCAGATTGACAGTATTCAGCGATCAAAACAAGAAAGTAAAGTAATATTAAAGTACGACGGAAAACCTATTGATGCAAAAAAAAGCGGAGAAACTATAATTGAAATTCCGGCATTGGGAGTTTTTAAACTCCTTGAAGTTTCTATTGTTCAAGGAGCGGAACAGTATATACGTGCATTGTTTTCGGATCCATTAATGGAAAACCAGAATCTTGACGGTTTGATAAAATATGCCAATTCAATGGATGTCCGTTACACTATCGATGATAATGAACTCCGAGTTTATCCTTCTGAAAAGAAAAGCGGAAACTTTTGGCTTACTATAGAACCTTCTGTAAAAAATGTAAATGGTGAAGCGCTTGGCACAACTGCAAAAAATAAAGTATCTTTTGAAGACAACAAACCTGCTGTAAAGTTTGTGGGAACCGGTGTGATAATGCCCACTTCCAATGGATTTTTGCTACCCATCGAAGCTGTCAACCTGAAAGCAATTGATGTTAAAGTTACCAGAATATACGAAAACAATATTTTACAATTCCTTCAGGTAAATGATCTTACAGGGAAGAATGAATTGTCGCGTGTAGGAAAAACTGTGTTGAAAAAATCCATCCTTTTAAGCAATGAGTTGGATTATAATAAATGGAACCGTTATTACCTGGATTTATCTTCCCTTATTTCTGTTGAACCCGGCGCTATTTATTCTGTCCGGTTGAGCTTCAAAAAAAGTTATTCAACGTATCCCTGTGAAGATACTCTTGCAGACAAAGATATGGAACTCACAACATGGAACGAAGTTAACGAAGAAGATGAAGGTTGGTATTACGGAAATAACTACTACGATTATTACTACGATGATGAAGGTTATTATTATTACGATTGGGACCAACGCGATAACCCTTGCAGCGAATCCTATTACAACAATATTGCAGTTAATACAAATGTATTGGCTTCCGATCTGGGGATTATTGTTAAAGGCAGTTCCAATAAAACCATGAATGTATATGTAACCGATATCGTTTCTACAAAACCCATTGAAGACGTTGATGTTGAATTTTACGATTACCAGCAGCAATTAATTGGTAGCACAAGCACCAACAGCGATGGTATGGCAGAAGTGAAGCTCACGAAAAAACCTTTTGTTTTGGTTGCAAAAAAAGATAAACAAAGAGGTTATTTAAAATTGATTGAAGGGGCATCTTTATCCCTTAGTATGTTTGATGTTAGTGGAGAATCTGTAAAGAAAGGGATAAAGGGCTTCATTTATGGAGAACGCGGAGTATGGAGACCCGGCGATTCGCTTTACCTTTCCTTTATATTAGAGGACAAAGAAAAAGTGTTGCCCTCAAATTTTCCTGTAAGCATGGATCTTATCAGCCCAAATGGCCTTATTGTACGCCGACTTGTTAAAACTGTTTCTACCAATGGTTTTTACGATTTTCGTACTTGTACCGAAAAAAATGCGCCTACCGGGAATTGGGAAGCAAAAGTAAAAGTAGGAGGTGTGGAATTCATCAAAACCTTAAAGATAGAAACAATCAAACCTAACCGTTTAAAGATCAATCTGAAGTTCCCAAAAGAATTTATTGCAAAAGGGAGCAAGGATAAAGGTACGCTTGAGGTTCACTGGCTTACAGGAGCTGCATCTCCTAATCTAAAAGCCACAGTTAATCTTACACTTTCGCGCATGTTAACTACTTTTAAAAAATATCCTAACTATACATTCGATAATCCTTCATCTTATTATAGTACAGAAAATATTGCCGTATTTGATGGTAAATTAGATAATTCAGGTAAAGCTACTATTACTCCGGAAATTAATATTTCCAGCAATGCTTCAGGAATGCTGAAAGCAAATTTTGAGACTACAGTATTTGAAGCAGGAGGTGATTTCAGTGTTGACAATACTACGATTACATACTATCCTTATGAAACGTTTGCAGGGCTTTATGTTCCTGAAACCAAAGATAAAATGTTATATACTGATAAGACATACAATATAAGCCTTGTAAATCTTGATTATAATGGAATTATTGTTCCTTCAAACCAATTAAAAGTGGAAGTATATAAACTGGAATGGCGCTGGTGGTGGGATAATTCAGAGTCATCTTCTCAGGCAGAATTCATTTCGACTTCTTATTCCAAGCTTGTAGATTCTACAACAGTTTCCACGTCCTATGGAAAAGCTTCTTATGCCTTCAAAGCCGAGCATGACGATTGGGGACGATATTTTATTAAAATTACTGATAAAAAATCAGGACATTCTGCAGGAAAGGTAGTTTATGCTGATTGGTATGGTTATAAGCGAGGACAAGGTAGCGATAAAACAGCATCTACCATGCTTAATTTTACTTCTGATAAAGAAAAATACAGCGTTGGTGACAAAGTTAAAATAACTATTCCCAGCTCGGCTGATGGAAGAGCATTGCTAACGCTTGAGAATGGAACCAAAGTATTGAATTCGGTATGGATTCCATCCGAACAGGGTTCTACAACTTTTTCTTTTGAGGTAACTGCTGAAATGGCTCCCAACTGTTATGCTTATGTAACCCTTATCCAGCCGCATTCCCAGACTCTCAACGATCTTCCTATTCGCCTATATGGCGTTATCCCTATTATTGTGGAGGATCCTAACACACATTTAAATCCGCAGATAGTAATGAAAGATATACTGCTTCCTGAGCAGAATGCTTACATCGCTGTGAACGAGAAAAACGGAAAAGCAATGACCTATACGCTTGCCATTGTTGATGAAGGATTACTCGATCTTACACACTACAAAACTCCTGATCCATGGTCTTCATTTTATGCCCGTGAAGCGTTAGGCGTTATATCATGGGATATTTTTGACCTCGTATTGGGTGCATTTACCGGAGATTTACAACGTATTCTTAGTATCGGCGGCGATATGGAAGGAGTAGATAAAGGAAACTTAAAAGCAAATCGTTTCAAACCTATGGTTCGTTTTATAGGACCAATAAAATTGCCCAAAGGAGGTTATAAACTTCATACGATAAAAATGCCGCAATATATAGGATCTGTTCGTGTGATGGTTGTTGCAGGTGATAATGGTAAATATGGCTTCGCTGAAAAAACTGTTGCAGTCAGAAAACCTTTAATGGTACTTGGAACTGTTCCCAGAGTGATTGGTCCGGGCGAAACCTTCCAACTTCCGGTTAGTGTTTTTGCAATGGAAAAATATATTAAAAATGTAAGCATACAGATTATCACTGATAATATGTTTACCAACACGGGAACAAGTTTTAAAAGCCATACTTTCACTACACCAGGTGACGCCGTGGTCAACTTCGACCTAAAAGTTAAAGAATCGGTTGGGGTAGGAAAAATAAAAATTATAGCTACATGTGGCGCTGAAAAAGCCGTTCACGACATCGAAATTGATGTTCGTAATCCAAATCCTAAAGTTGTAAATGTAATTGATACTATTATCAATCCTGGAAAGACATGGAGCACCGATTATAATTTAATTGGCGTTGCAGGAAGCAATAAAGGCGTTGTTGAAGTTTCATCCTTACCATCCATGAACCTTGAGAAAAGGCTGAGTTATCTTATTGAATATCCTCACGGATGTATTGAACAGACCACTTCTGCTGTATTTCCCCAGTTGTATTTATCTGATCTCATCGAATTGAATGCAACAACAAAAGCCAAAATTGAAACCAATATTAAAGCCGCAATCCAGGCTCTGAAAGCATTCCAGCTTTCTAACGGAGGACTTAGCTATTGGCCGGGAGCACAATATGCCGATGACTGGGGAACAAATTATGCAGGACATTTTATGCTTGAAGCCGAATTTAAAGGTTTTGCGTTGCCTGTCGGATTTATGAAATCGTGGGAGAAATTCCAAAAACAGAAAGCCATTTCATGGTCGTATAACTCTTCTTACAGCAACGATGCGCTCGATCAGGCATACCGCTTATATACCCTTGCTCTTGCCAAAGCGCCTGAATTAGGAGCTATGAATAAACTTCTTGAATATAAGGATTTAAGCATTGCTGCACGGTGGCGGCTTGCTGCTGCATACAAGTTGGCAGGCAAACCCGAAGTGGCAAAATACCTGATCGCCAATATGGGTACTGCAATAAAATCATATCAGGAACTTGGAAACACTTTCGGATCTGCCGAAAGAGATAAAGCCATGATCATTGAAACCCTCACGTTGCTTAATTATAAAACGAAAGCGGCATCCCTTGTTAAAGAATTGGCATTACAACTTTGTAATGATGAGTGGATGAGTACGCAAACTACTGCGTATTGCTTAATTGCAATTTCCAAATATTTTATCACATCAGGAGGTACAGGATTATACTTGACTTGCAATATTGACGGTAAGACTACTGCGATCACAAGTAAGAAATCAATTGGTAAAATTGATATGGGAATTTCTACGATTTCTAAAAAAGGGAGAGTTGTTATTACCAACAATAGCAAGAACATTTTATTTGCACGGGTTATTACGCAAGGGGTTCCGGTTACCGGCGATAAATCTTCGGTTCAGAATAAATTGAAACTGAAAATAGAATATAAGACTATGAACGGAACTAAAATCGATCCTAAAAAACTTGAACAAAGCTCAAGTTTTGTTGCTGAAGTTACAATAAGCAATCCCGGATTAAATGGAATATACAAGCAACTGGCGCTGGTGCAGATATTCCCTTCGGGCTGGGAAATATCGAATAGCCGTCTTAGCGATTATGCTCAATCTGCAACAGCAGCTTCGGATTTCGATTACCAGGATATTCGTGACGACCGTGTTTATACTTATTTCAGCCTTAATCCGAATAAATCCAAAACATTTAAAGTGTTGCTGAATTCAAGTTATATCGGTAAATTCTATTTGCCAACTTTGTATTGCGAAGCCATGTATGACAACACCATTAATGCAAGGATACCCGGATCATGGGTGGAAGTTATTACGTTGGGAAATTAATTAACCGGTGAGATATAATTTTTTATCTATACCGGTATTAAAGAATTTCAGGAACAAAGGGTATAAAATTATTTCTGATTTTTT
>CAINEZ010000700.1 GCA_903847905.1 uncultured Bacteroidota bacterium | reverse complement strand
TTAGTATTTTTTTCATTTTATAAAAAGTTATATAGGTTATTTTTATTCTAATATTAATATTTTAAATTTATTAAAAAACCCGTTCAACTGAACGGGCTTCTCTATTATTTTTTCTGAATGTTTTCAAAGATTTTTGATATATTCAACACTTCGGTAGATGCATATTTACCGGCTTTTAATTTATCCTGTATTTCAGAGAAAGCATTGATGGTGTATTTCACGTCCTCCATTGTATGAACAGCAGTTGGGATAATACGCAAAGAAATAACACCTTTGGGCACTACAGGATAAGTAACAATTGAACAAAAAACATTATAGTTTTCGCGAAGATCAAATGTAAGATTGGTAGCTTCAGGAACTCCGCCAAACATATAAACAGGAGTAACGCAGGATTCTGTTTTACCTAAATCAAAACCTTTTTCGCGAAGTCCGCTTTGTAATGCACGTACAATTTTCCAGAGATTTTCTCTTAGTTCAGGATGCGTTCTTATCATGTCAAGGCGTTTTAATGCACCAATAACTATAGGCATAGGAAGCGATTTTGCGTAGATCTGCGACCTCATGTTAAATCGCAGGTATTTCACGACCTCCTTTTTGCTTGCAATAAAGCCGCCAACTGTAGCCATTGATTTTGCAAAAGCGCCAAAAAGTAAATCAATACCATCCTGGCATCCCTGATGTTCACCTGTACCCGCGCCGGTTTTACCCATAGTACCAAAACCATGAGCATCATCAACCAGCAACCTGAAATTATATTTCTTTTTCAGGTTAACAATTTCTTTTATATTGCCCATAGCCCCTGTCATTCCATATACACCTTCTGTAATAACAAGTATAGAGCCGCCGGTTTCTTCAATAATTTTAGTAGCTCTTTGAAGTTGTTTTTCACAACTCTCAATATCATTATGTTTGTAAACAAAACGCTTTCCTATATGCAGTCGCATTCCGTCAATAATGCATGCATGAGCTTCGGCATCGTAAACTATTACGTCTTTCCTGTCAACAAGGCTATCAATGATGGAGATCATGCCAAGGTATCCATAATTCAGCAGATAAGAATCTTCTTTTCCTACGAATTGAGCAAGTTCTTTTTCAAGTTGTTCATGAATTTTAGTATGTCCCGACATCATACGGGCGCCCATCGGGTATGCCATTCCCCAATCACGTGCAGCATCGGCATCCACTTTTCTTATTTCGGGATGATTAGCTAATCCAAGGTAATTGTTCAAACTCCAGATAAGACGTTCTTTGCCCATAAATTTCATATGAGGTCCTAGTTCGCCTTCGAGCTTAGGAAACATAAAATAGCCGTCTGCCTGATCTGAATATATTCCAAATGGGCCAGGTTTCTGAAGTATTTTATCGAAAAGATCCATGATAATAATGTTTTGAGATTGTTAAATACAATTTTACGACAAAACTATTAAACTTTTTAAATATGTTTAAATTATCTTTTGAACAAATTTCAGTTAAATCATTTTTATATTATTACCAGAAAGTCGTAAATATAAGTTCAAAGATTATACATTTTTCCAAATCAAGTTATATAAATATAATGTATATTTGCAATCAAATTGTATTTGTGAATTTCCGGCAACTTAATATGTGGAAATTAAATTAAGTTTGCAAAGCAAACATCTGTTGAGTTCAGGGCTTGCCTTGAGGTAATTTTAAATATCTTTTATTTACTAACTAAAACAACAATTAAACATGGAAACATTTTACAAATTAAAAAAAACGATGAAAAAATTAAAAACCTTATTTTTAATAATAGGGCTTTTTGCTTTTGCATTTCAAGTGCAGGCTGCGGATGCAATACCAACATTAGTAACTTACTATGGCGGTAATCCTTGCACTACAATTTGTACAGGTCAAACCGTAACTTTTGCCATTACAACACCTACCCCATCTACTTACTATAAACTTAAGAAAAATGGAAGTGTTATTGCAAGTGGTACCAGCGATGCTTTAGGCAGCACATTAAATTTTATTGGAATTTCCAACGATGCGGGAACATATACTACTACACCTGCAACTACAACTGTTGTTGTTGTTAATGGTACGCCATCAGCTCCAACAGGACCTACAGGCCAAACATTCTGCGCAGGAACAGTAGCAAACTTAATTCCTGCAATTTGTACAGGTATTAAATGGTACACTTCTGCTACCGGAACTGTACCTTTAACATCTACCGTAACTTTATCTACTGCCAATTATTATGCTGAACAAGTAGTAGGAAGTTGTACAAGTTTAACCAGATCAGTGACAGCGGTAACTAATAATACAATACCATCAGCGCCAACAGGACCTGCAGATCAATTACATTGTTCAGGAACAGTAGCAAATTTACTGCCGGCAGGAACAACAGGAGTTACAATTAGTTGGTTTCCTTCGGAAACCGGTGTAACTGCTATACCATCTTCAACACCTATAGTTGAAGGCGCAGCCAGTTATTATGCAAGCCAAACAATATTAGGTTGTGAAAGTACAGGCAGATTAACTACTGAAGTAACCGGTGTTATCACTCCTGCGGTTCCAACAGGCAATGCAGTACAAACATTTTGCTACACTGCATCTGGACCAACCGGAACAGTAGCAAATTTAGTTGCATTAGGAGAAACAGGAGCAACGTTTAATTGGTATCTTTATGCAACTACCGGATCAGCTTTAGCACCAACAGGAATTTTGGTTAATGCCACTGATTATTATGCAAGCCAAACTGTAAGTACTTGTGAAAGCACAACCAGGTTTAAAGTAACAACAATTGTTAATTCAACACTAGCAGCGCCAGCAGGAGCTTCAGACAGAACATTCTGTTTCGCTCCAACAGGACCAACTGTAGCTGATTTAAATACAGGTATGACGGGAGCTTCAGGAGCTACATACACATGGTATATGGGTTCTACAGGCGGAACAGGTTTATTAACATCAACAGCTTTAGTTACAGCAACTCATTACTATGCATCACAATCTACAGCCGGCTGTGGTGAAAGCACATCCAGATTCCCGGTATTTGTAACTATTACTACTTCTTTACCGAGCGTACCAACAGGTACTGCTATACAAGCAGTATGTCCGGGAGCAACAATTGCTGATTTAACTGCAACAGGAACAAATATTCAATGGTACGCTTCTGCATCAGGTGGCGGATCTCCTTTAGCAAGTACTTACAGTTTGGCTAATTCTACTCATTATCACGCATCACAAACAGTAGGAGCTTGTGAAAGCGCAACCAGATTGGATGTGCTAACTCAATTTAATACTATTCCATCTTCACCTTCAGGCCCTTCAGGTCAAATATTCTGTAATGCCGGAACAGTAGCAGATTTAACTGCAGTTGGAGCAACAGGAGCAATAATTAAATGGTATGATGTTGGTACCGGTGGAACTGCTTTATCAGGCTCAACAGGTTTGGTCAATGGCTATTATTATGCAAGCCAAACTGTAAGCACTTGCGAAAGTACAAGCAGATTTGATTTGTTAGTAACTGTTAATATTCCAACCACACCTATATGCCCTACAGGCCAATCATTCTGCGATGGAACAGTAGCAGATTTAGTTGCAACCGAACCAGGTAAAGGTGAGTACGATTATATATATAAGTGGTATACTGCCGCAACCGGTGGGACTGCTTTGGCAACCACAACACCTTTGGTTGACGTTACTGATTATTATGTAAGCAAAACTACCGGCGGAACAGGACCATTAAGTTGTGAAAGCATAAATAGGTTTAAAGTAACAGTAGCTAATACTTCACTTTTAATAACAAATCCGGCTCCACTTTGCGAACCATACACTGTTGATTTAACAGCCCCTGCAGTTACTTTTGGCAGCATATTACATGGTAGCACGCTTACTTATTGGACAGATGAAGCATGTACCACTAGCCCTTTAACAGATCCAGATCAGGTAGCTCATGCCGGAACATATTATATTCAGAGTGATAATAGCGCTAAAACTCCTTCAAATGCTTTAAACTGTGAAATTATAAAACCGGTAGTAGTAACTTTAACTGTCAACTGTCCTAAAACATGGACGGGCGCAGTATCCTCATATTGGTCAGTTGATGGCAACTGGGAACCATCAGGAGTTCCAATGAGATTAAATGATGTTACAATTCCATCAGGACCTGCTAATATGCCAAATGTAGATGTGAATCCGGCAGAATGTCATGATTTCACAATTGCTGACGGCGCCAATCTTACAATAAGTCCGGGTAATGCATTAACAGTTTACGGCGCAGCTTCTCTTAACGGCGCAGAGTGTCTGATAATTAATACCGAAGGATCATATATTGATCAATTACCTTCAAAAGCTGCCGGAACAGCTAGGGTAGAAAAAACTTTGACAGGTAATGGACGTGCTTGGTATTTAGGTTCACCAATGAGCAGCGCTGTTACTACAGGATCAGTTTATCCAACATTACAACCGGCTTCAAACCCGGGTGTTGGCATACATCTTAAAAAATGGTTAGAGCCAACCCAGGTATATTCAGAAATTCCTTACCATGCCAATATTGACTCACTTCCTTTGACAGGATATAATGTAAGGAATTACGGAGTTGATGATATACAGGCTACATTTATCGGTACATTAAATACCGGTGATATTACAAGGTCAGGTCTTACAAATTCAGATTTAAGTGGTTCATCAGGATTTAACTTAGTATGTAATCCTTATCCATCGGCATTAGATTGGGGATGTACTCACAGTGGACTAGGTTATACAAGTACTAACCTCGATCCTACCATATGGTATAGAACAAGTGGCGTTTTTGCAACATATAATCCTTCAGGAAACGGAGGATATGGTATTGGAACAAATGGCGGATCAAGAGAAATGCCGGCAATGCAGTCATTTTGGGTTAGTGTTTCTACAGGTCATCCAACAGGAAGTTTAACCATAAAACAATCGGCAAGAATTCACACCACGCGTCCGTTCTTTAAAGAAGTAAACGAAAGCAATGTTTTCAGAATGGAAGCATTAAGAGATGGCTTGAAGGACGAAACTGTTTTAACATTCAATGATGGCGTATCAAGTGAATATGATCAATCTGATTCTAAAAAGATGTTC
>CAINEZ010000699.1 GCA_903847905.1 uncultured Bacteroidota bacterium | reverse complement strand
GTGAAATTCAACAAGGAAATAGATATGTAAAACTTTATCCGAATCCTTCCTCAGGAAAAATAACATTTCAAATAGATGCACCAAGTAATATGGAAGATTATCAACTTTATATTTATGATGCCACATTACAAAAAGTGAAGTCTGAAAATTGCACAGGAAGAAAATCAATGACAATTGACAATTCTGAATTAAGTTCAGGCAATTACTTTTATTCATTACAAACAAAAAATAAAATAGTACAAACAGGTAAATTTATAATAACAAAATGACAAAGAAAAAATTAAATTTTAAAAACAAAAAACATGAAGAAAAATTTATTAATATGCTTAATTCTAGTTTTACTTACAGGATTAGGGAGCATTAAGACAAATGCTCAATCAAGCAGTGCGGGAACTGTGTTTTCCACTGGTTATTATTTGGGATGGAACAACTACAATCAAAACCTTGATTTTGGGTTTGGAACCCCTTACACACCATTTATGAGTTTAACACCGGCAGGGAATTTTGGCATTGGACCAAATTTCATTACACCAAATAATCGGCTTGATGTTGATTCGGGGGATATTGATGTGAACATGCCTGTATTTAGCTATAAGATAGGAGATAGTGCTGTTTTGCATTATCGAGGTGATGCAGCTTATACAAGCCCATCTGTTACAAATATTTTTGTAGGAGTGGGTGCAGGGCAGCATAACACAACAGGAGTAGAGAATACTTGTGTTGGGTATCAAGCAGGTTATTCAAATGCAATTGAGCCAGACGAGACTTTTATTGGATATAAAGCCGGATATAACACCCATTCGGGAATTGGAAATACTTTTGTGGGTTCGGAAGCAGGTTTTATAAACAATACAGGCGTAGGAAATGTTTTTGTGGGAGTGAAAGCAGGGTTTAGCAATGTTAGAACAACAGGGACTGAAGGTTCGTATAATACTATTGTTGGTAATTTAGCTGGAGAGAAAAATACAACCGGAATGTTTAATTGTTTTTATGGCAAACATGCAGGTTGGGATAATCAATCGGGGGTTGGTAATGTATATGTTGGAGATCATTGCGGTACGAATTCTGTTTCGACGTTTCATAACACATTTATTGGACTTGTAAGCGGAGAATTTAACACAGGTAATGAAAACACTATGTGTGGATTTAACTCCGGGCATAATAATCATGGTAATAGAAATATATTATTCGGATGGAATGCAGGATTAAATAATACAGGCGATACCAATGTTATAATAGGTCCTTCAGCAGGTGTATTTAATAAAGGTAATTTAAACATCATAACAGGAAAATGGGCTGGATTAAATAATACGGGAGACACAAATGTGATGTCGGGTTTAGCAAGTGGTTTTTATAATAAAGGGAATTTGAATTGCTTTTATGGAGCCGCTTCGGGCTTTGCTAATTATGGTGATTCTAATACCTATATTGGATATAGAGCGCATGTGGCAGCGACAGGTTTTCATAACACAACCGCTTTGGGAGCAAACACTGAGGTAACAGCAAATAATACGATGATACTTGGGGATAATACAATTAATGTAGGAATTGGTTTGTCGGGCGATCCTTTTGCTCCTCAAAGTAAGCTTGAAATTAATTATTCTGTACCAAATGACTTTACAGCACTTAATCCTTATTTCGGCACTGGTTTTAGTGGATTACAATTTCGCGATCTTACTGCAAACTCGCATCCAATACCCCATAATCCTGGGAAAGGTGTATTATCTGTAGATAAATTTGGTGTCGTTATCTATGTTCCTGAATTGAAAGATATTGGATTTGGCTTGCCGTGTCCAGCAGATAGCACTGATCCTTTTTGGGAAATGCCTTCTGATTGGCGAGTAGGGTTAAATGGTTATAAACTGGTTTTTTCAGATGGTCCAAATTATAATAGCAATTCAAATCATGTAGGAATTGGATATAATTGCAATGAAGATTTATTGGGTAAACTTAGTGTGAAAGAAAAGGATATTAACACAGCCCTTAATTTAAGTGTAGCAGGATATTTTACTTCTGTTGCTGATACAACAACTGCCGTAGGAGTTTGTGGTTTAGCTATTGATAATGTGGATGGAGTGGTGAGCTATGGTGTAGCAGGTTTTGCCGCAAAAGCAGAATCAAATATAGGAGTTTTAGGGATAGGTAGCGGAGGTTCGGTTGGTACTTATAATATAGGTGTTGCAGGAATTGCTTTTGGTGATTCGAGTAATAGCATTAATAATATAGGAGTTTACGGTCAATCTTTTCCTTTGGATAGTGCTACAGCAATTAATAAAAATTGGGCAGGCTATTTTAATGGTGCTTTATACGCAAGTACAGCTTATCTGACATCGGATTCCATTTTTAAAACAAATGTAAGCCCGATTACCAATAGCTTGGAAAAAATAAAGGAATTGAAGCCTGTAAGTTTTTTGTTTAATAGAGATATGGGTAATGGAGTTGGTGTGTATTTACCTGATAGGGAACAATATGGATTTTTGGCGCAAAATGTTTCGACTGTATTTCCGGAATTAGTGGCTGAGGTTACGAAACCTCCTCAATATGATGGTTTAGGCATTGAAACACATCCTGAATTTTCATTTTTGGCTTTAAATTATAATGCTTTTATTGGGATTTTGACACAAGGAGTGAAAGAACTGGATTCAATGAATACAGTTTTGACGCATAAAATGGATTCAACGAATACAGCTTTAACGCATAAATTGGATTCAATAAATACTGTTTTACTGCATAAAAATGATAGTTTACGCAATGTATTAAATTTATTGAACAATAGGCTTGATCAAATTGAAAACCGTTTGGAGGATTGTTGTAAAGCAGCGAGTGGCGGCGGACCTGGACATAGTATGATGACTAATCCAAGTGGCGCAAATACCGCAGAGATAGAATTGGAAAATATACAGGCAATTGTTCTTGATCAAAATGTCCCAAATCCTTTCGCTGAAAGCACTGTGATTACTTATTTTATTCCTGACAATATTAATTATGCGCAGATAATTTTTACGGATAATTATGGCAGGATTATGAAGACTGTTGATATAAAAACATCAGGGGCTGGTATGATTAAAGTTTATGCAGCAAATTTGAGTAGCGGCACTTATACTTATAGTTTGATGGTGGATGGAAAAGTTGTGGAATCGAAAAAGATGATGTGTGTGAAATAAATTACACTGAATTAGGAATGGAAAAAACCTCGACGTGTCGAGGTTTTTTTTGATTAAAAGCATTAGGAGGTTGGTTGGGGCTTTTTTTTTGATTGTTTTTTTTCACCCCAACCCCTTGAAGAAAGGGGCTATAACAGAGAATAAAAATTTTTGGAGTTTTGATATATTTTTGAGCTTTTTTTTTGGATGAGTAAGTAAAAAAAATAGAGTGATTAAAAAATAAATGAAAAAAAAGATACAGATTTGAAATTATTGTAGTACATTTGCAAACTAAATTATTTTTCTATTATTACAAAGCATATAAGTTATATCTCAATTTAAACAAATACAATTAGTTAAAACTATTTTACTATAAGTTTTTCGATGATGATGACGTTTTATTTTTATATTTTTGGTGAGTTCGATGAGCGATGCACACATTGTATCTATTAATATAGGTGCATGTGTAAAAAAAAACAGCACGTTTAATTCAAAAAAATAAAAATTTAAAAAATAAATATCATGGCAGAAGAAAATAATCCCTATCCATTGATAGGAAAACAGCATAAAGATGGGCTTGATTATATAATTGATAATTTAGACATCCCTGCTAACTTAAATAAGTTCATTTGTATTTATATAAGGAGTTTATTTAAATATGAATCAACTTTACCACCTATAATTGAAGTGATGGAGTTAGATTCAATATTCACTATTGCAAAAAATGCTTATATAAATAATGAATATCCTAATGCCACATTAGGGCAGAACGCTTTTATTAATCTTTTGGTGAATGGAATTAAAAGAACACCACCTTTGGATATACCTCTATTTATTGCAGATATTGAAGAAAATATCGCAAAATCTGATTTAAGTACACAAGAAAAAATGCCCTTATTTTTTGCTACCAATATTGGTTTGAATAATCATGCATATTGGATTGCAGAAATTGGTGACAGCGGAAGTGCATGGTACACCTATTTTAATAGTAATGCTGCCGTAAATATTGCTAATGTGCCATATTGGGTGTCGGCAGCAATGGAAGGTACTATTTATTATTGTTTTAAAAGTAGTTATTTTACAGGAGAAAAAGAAGCACCAAAAATGGCAGGACCAAATTTTGTTACTGCTTTGGCAGCAAGTTTGGCAGTTGGGGCTGGGAAGGTGATATTGGGGTGGGTTCCAAAGGTGAGCCTTCCACAATTGACTCTTAATATGGATATTATTGCAAATATGGATGATGAATCATTAGAGGGCGCAGCTTATTTAACACATTCTAAATTTCTTTGCGGCAGTTCAAGAGCTGGAGGACCAATTTGTATTTGCGGCATAAGCCGTAATAATTGTTCACATGGGGTTACAGGTTGTCCAGCATGTAAAACAGCATGACACTACAAAAGCCCTCAAAATTTAAATAATTGATAAATTTTGAGGGCTATTTTATTAAAATAACTGATGTTACGCAAAAAAGAAAAAACCTTATTTTACAACCTTTAACCTTAGTAGAAATGATAGGCACCACACCCCTAACCTTATTACATTATCTCCTCAGAAATAAGGTAATAAGGTTGATTTTATCTCGTTTTCCTTTTCAACTAAGGTTTAAAATAAAGAAAATAAGATTATGCGTAACATTATTATAAATCATTATTGATGAAATTTGCTTTCATATTATTATTTTCATTATTAAATTTTACATTACCTGCTCAAAATAATTATCAGAAGATCCAAAATTTATATACTTTTGGAAAACTATATGGATATGTAAGATATTTTTATCCAGAAAAAAAACTACGAAAAATAAATTGGAAT
>CAINEZ010000698.1 GCA_903847905.1 uncultured Bacteroidota bacterium | reverse complement strand
TTGTTTCTCCACCGGTTAAGGAGGTTTTTATTTGTTTATATCTTACCTAAAAAGTTTTTTATTTACATTCCCTTTCTTTATCATAAAAAAGAAAAAACGTTATATTTTTATGGTCAAAAATCAGGATATTTAGCATTTATATTATCTTCGCTTTTGCTTTATACCAGTGCAATACAGAAAATTTTCAAAAATCAAAAAAATATTTTTCAACACAAATAAAAAAGGGCGTGAACCTTTATTGATATCAGCTTATTTGAGGTATCGCCAGACACCCTGCTTGAACTGAAACAGCAAAAGGAACACACCCGTTCGGGTGCGTTCACTCGTACTATTTCTCTCAAGCATTAAAAACTGGCGATTTTCAAATAAGAAAAATATTGAGCAACGCAACTTTTTTGTTACTTATATTAAAGAACGATAATGCAATTCGAATGACAAATATAGCTACTAATTTGTAAAAAACAAAAATTAAGCAAATTATTTCAAAAAAATAAAAAATATTCATCACGGTGCAATTTTATTTTTAAGAATTATCGAATTCTTTTTGTAACTTTGAAGTGTAATTTTTAAAAAATATAACAATGGCTACAACAAAGAAAACTCCTGCAAAAAAAGCAGTTGTAAAAAAAGCAACCGCAAAGAAACCTGCAAAGAAAAGCTGTGGGTGCGGATGCGGTTCAAAGAAAAAATAAATGAAAAGCCCTGAATCCCGATAGCTATCGGGAGGGTTTTTTTTATTTTAATTTGCATCCTGATATTATCTAAAAACACATTTTTTATTCAGATATGCCAAAACTTTATCTTGTTCCCACACCCATAGGGAACCTTGAGGATATTACACTCAGGGCGATAAGGATTTTAAAAGAAGTTAATATTATACTTGCAGAAGATACCCGCACAACCGGCAACCTTTTGAAACATTTTGGAATTGATACCCGCATGATGGCGCACCATCTTTTTAATGAACACCACGAAGTTCCTCTAATTACTGATAGAATTATAAGTGGCGAAAATGTTGCATTGGTCAGCGATGCAGGCACACCAGGTATTTCCGATCCCGGCTTTCTTCTTGTCCGCGAATGCCTGAAAGCAGGTATAGAAGTTGAATGTTTGCCAGGTCCCACTGCATTTGTTCCGGCGCTTGTTGCCAGCGGGATCCCTTGCGATTGCTTTCATTTCGAAGGTTTTCTTCCGCAGAAAAAAGGCAGACAGACAAGATTAAAATTACTTGCGGAAATAGCCCATACGTTAGTTTTCTATGAATCGCCTCATCGTTTGATAAAAGCGCTGGAAGAATTTTCTGTTTACTTCGGCGCAGAACGTAAAATTTCTGTATCACGCGAACTCACCAAGATCTATGAAGAAACAAAAAGAGGAACAATTGCCGAAGTCCTCGAATATTTCAAAAGAAAACCTGTTAAAGGAGAGATCGTTATTGTTGTTGAAGGCAGGAAAAAATAAACAGCTACATATTTCTCGTTCATTCTGTTGCAATAGCGCTGGCGGACAAGTATAGGTTTTTACTTTTACTGTGTTTCAGGAAAATCGCAACTTTTATTATTGTCTGTTGATAAAAAATAATTCACCCAGTCTTTAAACTTATTAATTTAGTCGAATAAATTTTTCAAATTCTATTTCAAATGAAATCACGAATTTTTAAATCAACTTTTTGTTTTGCCTGTATTTTCGTATTTATTTTAACATGCAATGTTTACGGACAGCAAAATAAATTTTCCTTAAAAGTTTCAAAATATATTCTCGATAACGGGCTTACCGTCCTTCTGAACGAAGATCACAGCAAACCTCTTGTTTTCGGTGGTATTGCAGTAAAAGCGGGAAGCAAGAACGACCCTGCCAACCATACAGGAATTGCGCATTACCTTGAGCACATGCTTTTCAAAGGCACAGAAGAAATAGGAACAACTGATTTTGCAAAAGAAAAACCATATCTCGAAAAAATATATGCGTTATATGATTCGCTTGGTAAATCCATAGATGAAACAAAACGTAAAGAAATTCAAAAGCAGATAAATGAACAGTCGCTAAAAGCAGGTGAATACGCTGTGCCAGTAGAAATTGACAATCTTATTAAAAGTATCGGGGGAACAGGTATGAATGCTTTTACCGCCGAAGAAATAACGTTTTTTCATAATGCATTTCCACCCAACCAAATCGAAAAATGGCTTGAATTATATAGCCAGCGATTTATTAACCCTGTATTCCGCACCTTCCAGTCGGAACTGGAAGTGGTTTATGAAGAAAAGAATCGTTCAATGGATAATTTTGTTTTTCCCCTGATTGAAACTTTTCTTAAAAACCTTTATAAGGTGCATCCTTATGGGCAGCAATCTACAATAGGCACCATCGAGCATTTAAAAAATCCATCATTAAACGCCATGTACGAATTTTATAATACATATTATGTAGCAAACAATATGGCGCTTGTGCTTTGCGGAGATTTTAACACAGATGAAATTCTTCCCATTATAAAAGAAAAATTTGGAAAATGGAAATCAGGAATAATTCCAAAATATCCTGAATACAAAGAAGAACCTTTTAAAGGCAGGGAATCTGTAACGGTTAAAATGACACCTATTAAACTTGGAGTTATTGGTTTTCGTTCTGTTCCAAACGGGAATCCCGATGAATACGCGCTAAATGTGTGTAACAGGATATTATCAAACTCCGGGCAAACAGGGCTTTTAGACAAAATAGTTCTTGATAACAAACTTATGGCCGCTCAATATATTCCTTTGGGTCAGAATAACGATTATGGGTCATCAGTATTTTTATTTGTACCTAAAATTCTTGGTCAGTCGCTCGAAAATGCAGAGAACTTGATCATGGAACAGTTTGCAAAACTTAGAAAAGGCGAATTCGATGACTGGTTACTTGATGCGGTGAAAAATGATATTTATAAAGAATTTGAAATGTCTCTCGAGGCTTTTGACTCCAGGACAGTGCTGTTGGCGCAGGCTTTTTCACAAAACAGAAATATTGATGATTACCTTATGTATGCACAGAAGATAAAAGCTATTTCAAAAGAAGATGTGATGAAGGCGGCAGAAACATATTACAATCAAAACTACCTGATACTTCTTTCCAAAATGGGATTTCCAAAAAAACAAAAACTTGAAAAACCAGGCTACGAACCAATAAAACCAAAAGCTGATGCAAAATCAATTTTCGCGGAAAAATTTAATAAAATGGAAAGCAAAGAACCGAAAGCTGATTTTGTAAATTTCAATGAAGACGTTAAAATATCTGAACTTTTTAAAGGAGTTACTTTTTATTATACAAACAATCCGGAGAATGATATTTATTCTCTTACATTACGGTTTGGCGTTGGCAAATACAAGATCCCTCAATTATATTATGCTGCGCAATTGATGAATTACGCTGGAACTAAAACAAAAACTCTTACGGAATTGAAAGCTGCATTTCAAAAAATAGGATGTACATATTATTTCGATTGCGATGATAATTATCTTACTATAGACCTTGATGGAATAGAAGATGACCCGTTACCTGCGCTTGAACTGTTGCAGGATCTACTTACAAATCCTGTTATCGATAAAGATAAGATGAAGAATATTATTGATGAGGAAAAAACTTCAAGAAAAATGGAGGATGCCGATGCGCCAAGTGTTTCGCAAGCGCTGGTTCAATATATCAGAAAAAAAACAAGGTCATCATTCCTGAACCGTCTTTCGATGAAAGAAATAAAAGCCTTAAACCCCGACAGCCTTCTTTCTGTTTTCAAAAAAGGAATGGAATATGAAATGCAGATACATTATGTTGGAAATAAATTCGATTTTTTAACCATTAAAAATATTTTTAAAAATAATATTAAGTTCGGTACTGATCTTAAAACAAGCGAATCGCCTGTAGTTATTAATGATGAGGTTTATAATGAGAATACTGTTTTTTTTGTGAACAGGAAAGATGCGCTTCAAAGCCAGATTTATTTTTATATAAAAGGTGAAGATTATTCCATTGACAAAGAAGCATACATTGATGCTTTCAATGAATATTTCGGTGGGGGATTTTCGGGACTTGTTCTTCAGGAGATTCGCGAATATCGTTCAATGGCTTATAGCGCAGGGGCTTCGTATTCTGTTCCCCTGCTTACGGGAAAATGTTCAAGTTTTATTGGATATATCGGAACACAAGCTGATAAAACAGTTGACGCTATAAATGTGTTTGACAGCCTTGTGATGCATATGCCGGAAAAGAAAGAAAGAATAGAAAACATTCGCAATTCTCTTGTACAGGAATCTTTCGCCAGCCGTCCTGATTTCAGGGAATTAAGCGAACAATTTGTAAACTGGAAATTAAAGGGATATTATGAAGATCCGGCAAAATATAAACTTGACACTTACAAAAAACTCAGTTTCGACGATATCCTGAATTTTTACAAAACAAATATTAAAGGCAAGCCTGTAACCATTTGCATTGTGGGAGATAAAAAACGCCTGAACATGAAAGAAATGGGCAAATTCGGGAAAATTATAAAAATAAAAGAAAGCAGTTTATATAAAAAATAGAACCAGCTTAAAGCACAAAAAATTTCTTATATATCCGGTTAATGGAATTCTAAATATTTTTATAAATTGATTAATGATAAATTTTCGTAAACATGGTTGACTTAAACAAAGAAATGGCGCGGAATAATGAAATGGATGGCTATTCTAAGATAGACGCCTATAACCCGGAATTAATAAAAAAATTATCAGGGCATTATTATGAAATTTTAAAGCTGATAGGGGAAGACTCCAACAGGGATGGGTTGCTGAAAACACCTGAAAGAGTGGCAAAAGCATTACAGTTCCTTACTCACGGGTACGACCTTAACCCCGAAGAATTACTTCGTTCTGCTATGTTTAAAGAGGATTACAAGCAAATGGTTATAGTTAAAGATATTGAAATTTATTCCTTATGCGAACACCACATGCTTCCTTTTATCGGAAAAGCTCATGTTGCTTATATTCCAAACGAATATATTGTTGGATTGAGCAAGATTCCCCGAGTAGTAGATGCTTTTGCCCGCCGGTTACAAGTTCAGGAAAGGCTTACTACTCAAATAAAAGATTGCATCAATAACACATTAAAACCTCTTGGAGTTGCTGTGGTTATTGAGGCAGAACATTTATGCATGAGGATGAGAGGGATACAAAAACAAAATTCCATTGCTACCACATCCGATTTCACAGGCGCTTTTTGTGTTGATAAAACACGACAGGAATTTATTCATTTATTAAGTTCAAACATGCATTAATATTCATTTCTTTTTATTAATTTTGTGCTTTCATTTTAAAAAATTTTAATATATAAGGCCATGTTCAACTTTAATCAAAACAACGATAATACATTCGTTAATCAAAACACGGGAGATATTGCAGTCCCCAGGACATTCATCGCAAATGTTTTTTCATGGATGGCAATTGCATTAGGAATTACCGCTTTTTTTGCCTATTATTTCAGTACAAATGAAGCATTTATTTCTTCCCTTATAACTCAAACTTCAACAGGTGTTGGTATGTCCGGTCTCGGCTGGGTGGTTATGTTAGCCCCATTGGCTTTTGTTCTGATTATGTCTATGGGTTTCAACAAACTTTCAGCCGGAGTGCTGACTTTACTTTTCATTGCATTCTCTTTTATTATGGGGATGAGCCTTAGTTTTATTTTTATTGTATATACAGGGGCTTCCATTTTCCTTACATTTGCTGTTACCGCTGTTACTTTCGGAGTTATGGCAATAGCAGGATATACTACAAAAACCGATCTTTCAAAATTCGGCTCTATCATGTTCATGGGGCTTATAGGAATTATTATTGCAAGTCTTGTTAACATGTTTATGAAAAACCAGATGATGGACTATGTCATCAGTATCATTGGTGTACTTGTATTTACTGGTCTCACAGCATGGGATGTTCAAAAACTAAAAAGGATCGGCTCTCAAATAGAAAACGGTACCGAATCAGCCAGGAAATATGTGATCATGGGAGCTCTCACTCTTTATCTTGATTTCATTAACCTTTTCTTATTTCTTTTAAGATTTTTGGGAAACAGAAAGTAATAATCGTTTGTTGTTTGTGGTTTGTGGTTTGTTGTTTCCGTGATTCTCAACTTACATTATTTATCTTCAAAATATTTTATTTATTATTAACAAAAGGAGTATTAAAACTTAATCAATTTATTAACTTATCAACATTTAAACTTATCTAAATGAAAGCATACTTATTTCCCGGACAGGGAGCGCAGTTTGTAGGAATGGGAAAAGATTTATACGAAAAATCTCCACTCGCAAAAGAATTATTTGAAAAAGCAAACAACATATTAGGCTTCCGCATTACCGACCTTATGTTCAACGGAACTGATGAAGACCTCCGCCAGACAAAAGTTACACAACCCGCTATTTTCCTGCATTCGGTAATATTAGCAAAAACTCTTGGCGATAATTTCAAACCCGATATGGTTGCCGGTCATTCATTAGGCGAATTTTCCGCATTGGTTGCTAATAAAGCTCTTTCGTTCGAAGACGGACTTGTACTTGTTTCTAAACGAGCTATGGCAATGCAGAAAGCCTGTGAAGCTCATCCTTCCACAATGGCTGCCATTCTTGGGATAGACGATAGTATAGCAGAAGATATTTGCAAATCAATTACCGATGAAGTAGTTGTTCCGGCAAATTATAATAGTCCCGGGCAGCTTGTTATTTCAGGCTCATTGAAGGGAATTGAAATTGCGTGCGAGAAATTGAAAGCTGCGGGCGCTAAAAGAGCCCTGCCTTTAAAAGTTGGCGGCGCTTTTCACTCGCCTCTTATGGAATCAGCAAGAGTAGAGCTGGCAAAAGCTATCAATTCAACAAAATTTAATGTTCCTATTTGTCCGATTTATCAAAACGTAATTGCTCAAAGTGTAATTAATCCCGACATCATTAAAGAAAACCTGATATCGCAACTCACTTCTCCGGTTCGCTGGAAGCAAATTATTCAGAATATGATAGCCGATGGTGGAAATATTTTTATTGAAGTTGGTCCAGGTAATGTATTGCAAGGACTTGTGAAAAAAGTAAAACCTGATGTTGAAGCTTACAGCGCTTAATGCTTTAAATTATAATTTTATAAAATATTTAACATTAAGGAATTATTATATCTTCCATGAAAACATAATTAATGAGAAGAAAAATTTTATTATTCCTTCTTGGAATTGCAATATCCAATTACTGTTTATCACAGGTAATTTATAATTTCGGTCCGGAATTAGGAATAGCCATTTCTCGATTCCCCGATGTTTCTGCAACAAAAACAGTGTGCGATGACGCAAACACAAAAATATATCCTTTGGTTAGTCCTATTGTTGGCGTTCACGCGCAAGCGATTGTAAATAAAATTTTCCTGTTTACTACCGGGATACAGTATGAGATGGGCGGAAAGTTTTACCGCTTTCATAACAATGGCTACGACACAATAAATCACGGTGCTTTTACTGCTGATATTAAGGAAAATCAATCATTTCATAAATTATGTTTGCCTGTTTCTATGGGTATTACTTTCGATTTCCTCAAACTCCATTTTTCGGTATATGGCGGATGGAGGCCAAATTACTTCATCTCGGGGAAATATTATAACGAAACCATTATGGATCATTCAATAAATTCAATAGATTATACTACCAAAACAGAATTTAACCCACTTCACAAAGACGAATGTGCTAAAAATGTGAAACGCTTCAATAATCAACTTTACTGTGGATTATCGGTTTCTAAAAAACGTTTTGAAGTTGCAATGAATTGTAATATTGGCACAAAGATTTCGTATTCTTTCCTTCCTGAATATATGATTAAAAATTATATTACTTTTAAAAATAATGATTATACATTAAGTTTGAGGTATAGATTTTATTCATTTTCAAATAAACACGTCCACTGCAACCTGTTTGACAAAATATATTAAGAAATAAAAAAACCGCCTTTTGGCGGTTTTTTATTAATCACGTTATTCTTCTTTTTTTAATTTTTCACTTCTTCAAAATCCACATCAGTTACTTCCTGGTTGTCGGTCGGGTTAGTTGTCTGCCCGCCATTGTCCTGAGGAGGAGGAGTATTTGATTGCTGAGAGTTTTGTGAAGCTTTGTACATTTCTTCGCTGGCAGCTTGCCATGCTGTATTCATTTTAGCCATTGCGCTGTCAATAGCAGTAATACTTTTACTGTTATGGGCTTGCTTTAACTCGGCAAGAGCGCTTTCTATCGGAGCTTTTTTATCAGCAGGAATTTTATCGCCATATTCTTTCAGTTGTTTTTCTGTCTGGAATATCAGGGCATCGGCGCTGTTTATTTTATCTATTTCTTCTTTTGCCTTCCTGTCGGTTTCAGCATTGGCTTCTGCCTCCATCTTCATTTTTTTAATTTCTTCTTCGGTAAGACCTGATGATGCCTCAATACGGATGTTCTGTGATTTACCGGTAGCTTTATCCTTTGCAGAAACATTTAGAATACCATTAGCATCAATATCAAATGTAACTTCTATCTGTGGAACTCCTCTTGGTGCAGGCGGAATCCCGTCAAGATGAAATCTCCCGATTGTCCTGTTCTGTGATGCCATAGGTCTTTCGCCCTGTAACACATGAATTTCAACGGAAGTCTGGTTATCGCTGGCTGTCGAAAAAACTTCAGATTTTTTAGTTGGTATAGTAGTATTAGATTCAATAAGCTTTGTAGAAATGCTTCCGAGTGTTTCAATTCCAAGCGAAAGAGGTGTTACATCAAGAAGAAGCACGTCTTTAACTTCACCTGTCAGTACTCCGCCCTGAATAGCGGCGCCAACAGCAACAACTTCATCAGGATTAACTCCTTTAGAAGGTGTTCTGCCAAAGAACTTTTCAACCAGAGCCTGTACCGCAGGAATACGGGTTGAGCCGCCAACAAGAATTACCTCATTAATTTGTGATGCCGTAAGTCCCGCATCTGATAATGCTTTTCTACAAGGTTCTATAGTAGATTGAATAAGTTTATCGCAAAGTTGTTCAAATTTAGGGCGTGTTAAAGTGCGCACAAGATGTTTTGGAACACCATCAACAGGCATAATATAAGGTAAGTTTACTTCTGTCTGGGTAGAACTCGAAAGTTCTATTTTTGCTTTTTCTGCTGCTTCTTTTAATCGCTGAAGCGCCATAGGATCTTTCCGAAGGTCAATATTGTATTCGCTTTTAAATTCTTCGGCAAGCCAGTTTATTATTTCATGGTCCAGATCATCGCCGCCAAGGTGAGTGTCGCCATTTGTTGATTTCACTTCAAATACGCCTTCTCCAAGTTCAAGTATCGAAATATCAAAAGTACCGCCGCCAAGGTCGAATACGGCAACTTTAATATCCTTATTTTTTTTATCTAATCCGTATGCAAGAGCAGCAGCAGTAGGTTCGTTGATTATTCTTTTAACTTTAAGACCTGCAATTTCGCCGGCTTCTTTAGTAGCCTGGCGCTGCGAATCGCTAAAATAAGCGGGAACTGTTATAACGGCTTCTGTTACTTCCTGTCCAAGGTAATCCTCGGCGGTCTTTTTCATTTTCTGAAGGATCATTGCCGAAATTTCCTGTGGCGTATATAGCCTTTCATCAATTTTTACACGTGGTGTGTTGTTATCGC
>CAINEZ010000697.1 GCA_903847905.1 uncultured Bacteroidota bacterium | reverse complement strand
CTCCTGCTTGGGGAAAGGGGGCGGTGTGTTCAGTTTCTACAAAAAGACACCTCGTCTAAAATTATTACTCTTTACTATCGTGCGTTTCAGCACGCGATGTCATAAAAATAATTCCGTACATTTGTTTGCGACTTTTGGGTAAAAATAAAACGCCACAAATTACACAGATTAAATTATGAACGAATTCATATACAAAGAAGAAACATATAAAACTATAGGGATATGTATGGAAGTACACAAGCAGTTGGGTAAAGGATTTCTTGAAATAGTTTATAAAGATGCAATTGAATATGAGTTTAAGTGCAATATTTACCCTTACGAGCGGGAAAAGATATTTTTTATTAACTACAAGGATATTATCTTGTCCCATAAATTCTATGCTGATTTCGTGGTTTTTGATAAAATAATTTTGGAAATAAAAAGTTGCAATGGTATAGTTGACGATTTTATAGCACGAACTATAAATTATCTTGCAGCTTCTAAACTCAAAGTCGGATTAATTATAAATTTCGGGAAAGATTCTCTTGAATATAAAAGGATAATTTTATAACCTGACTGCCATTAGGCAGGTCTGTGTAATCTTTGGCTGTATTTAAATTGCAGAATATTTATAAATTTTAAATAACCATTTTTTATGAAACACCGGTATATCATTTGCTTTTTTATTATTTCGGGAATCATTATTTCAGCAATAATTTATTCCTGCAAAAAAGATAAAGAAAAAATTACAATTAATGGAGTTGTTACAGACCCTAACATGAATGTAAAAGTCAGCAATGCACATGTTACAATCTCTGCCAGCATGGTAACTTCCGGTTTCTATAATTCCAATTACACTGATATTGCATCTACAACAACCGACGGAAACGGCGCTTTCACTTTTGAGTTTGAAAAACAAAAATCAGCAGGATACAGAATATATATTTCAAAAGATAATTATTTTGATAATACTATTGACATCCCCGATGGTAAAATTGTATCGGGAACTCCTTATACACCCACATATAACATTTATCCTGTTGCTTATGTTAAACTTCATGTAAAAAATTCAACACCCTTCGATACCAACGATAAAATCAGGTATTCTTATACATCAGGCTACACGAGCTGCTTTGAATGTTGTTCAAATGTTATTATAAAAGGATATGGCCAGCATTATGATACTATTTCAAAATGCAAAACTTATGGTAGCCAGAATGTAATTATTAACTGGTCTGTTTATAAAGCAGGATATGATATTGCTTATGGTGATACATTTTTTTGTACTCCTTTCGATACAACGTTCTACGAAATCCTTTATTAAGATATATACTAAAATGTGAAATATTTACAATTTCAAAAAAGAGTTATAAAGGTATAGGGTATATTGGTAATGATTTTCTTATACCTATATTCATATATACCTTTCAAATATAAAATATATAAATCCGCCTGCTACCCACAATATTAAAAACATGAAACAAAAAATAACATTATCATTTATTTCATTTTTTTTAATGACATCTACTTGCTACCTGCAAAACATAGACTCAATAAAAAAACAGACACTTTATATTAAATACAATTTACCCCTTACTCTGACTGGGGAATCGTTTTTATCTGTCGAAAAATGCATAAACAACAGCAAACACTTTGAAACTGGACTTGGAATTATTTATCCATTCAGACCTTGGTACAACTCAGGTTTTCTAATTTATTATTATGGTGAAAAAACCTATTCATTTTATCATGGAACAGGTGTTGACTTTAGGACACAGTACAAAATTGACAAAAAGAACAATTCATATTTTTCAATTCTATTTTTATTTAAGTACATATGGAAAAATAGAGTATTGATTCAATATCCTAAATTTGAACATAATTATTATGCTCATAATAGTATTGAATCTGACAAGACAAATGTTACAGGATTGGAATTTTTATACGGGAAAAGACATTTTTTTTTAAAAAGAATATTTACTGATGTATATACAGGCGTAGGCATTAGAGTGAGAGACACATATGATGGAAGTTTTCATATACTGAAATTAAAGGGGTTTGATTTTGGAGATAATCAATATGATGGGAAAATTTATATTATCCCAACTTTTCATTTTGGTGTAAGTTTGGGTTATAATTTAATAAAATAATAATACTGTGGGTAACCTGCAGACATAACCATTCAAAGTATAATATGCATAATATAGAACCATATTGGCAATGGCGAAATTATTATATAGCATCCGAAGATGAACGCTCCCCTTTTTATAATATGGAATATAACGAATTTGAATTTACGAATGCCGTTTATAATTACCTGATACATCCGCAATGGGACTCCATTGGTTCTCCCACACTTTACATTAAAGTAATTTATGCAGATTACGAATTATCATTCTGTGTAATAGAATTCATAGGCGAATGGAACGATTGCATAAATAATGATATTATGTTCCTGAAACGTAATATAGTTGAAAGCATGGTAAAGGAAGGGATCACAAAATTTATTTTAATAGGAGAAAATGTTCTTAATTTTCATGCTTCTGATGATTGTTATTATCAGGAATGGTTTGAAGATATTGAAGACGGATGGATTGCAGCGATAAATTTCAGAAAACATGTTATCGAAGAGTTTGAAAGGATAAATATTGACTATTATATTGCTTTTGGCGAAAAACTGAATAATCTTGACTGGCGAACGTTTTCACCTTTTGATCTTTTTGAAAAAGTAGAAAGTATGATGACAAAACGATTGAATTAATAATAATTATTTAAAATAAAATCTTCTATAACATAAGTAATACCGATAGCACATTCAAAATAGTCAGATTTGCGGTTTTGCGTGATTTTTATGCTTTTTATTATTAATGTTGAAAATTTCCCACCGCTTTCGGGTCATGTTTATATTTAAAAACAAATGGAAAAATAAGACCCAACACCAATGCATATCCTGCAAATACAAACCATATACTTTGCCAATCACGGGAAATAATTTCATTAGTAATAGGATTCATTTTTGTAAAAAGGTCTACAATTAAACCGGCGCCATAGCCGCCGCACATAGCCCCAACTCCATTTGTCATGAACATAAACAATCCTTGTGCACTCGCTCTCATATTTGATGGAGTTTCTTTCTCCACAAATAAAGAACCTGAAATGTTGAAAAAATCAAAAGCCATTCCGTAAATAATCATTGAGGCTATTAAAAATGTCAATCCGTTACCGGGATTCCCAATTCCAAATAAACCAAATCTTAATACCCAAGCAAACATACTCATTAGCATTACTTTTTTAATGCCAAATTTTTTAAGAAAAAATGGTATAGTAAGAATGAAGAGAGTTTCTGAAATTTGAGATATTGAAAGAGTAGGAAGTTTATGAATTACAACAAATGAATTGGGAAATGATGATTTAAAACTTTCTAAAAAAGAACTTCCGAATGCATTAGTGATTTGTAATGCAGCTCCTAAAAACATTGCAAACAAAAAGAAAACAGACATTTTTCTTTGTTTGAAAAGGACAAAAGCATCAAGTCCTAAAACAGCAAGAAATGATTTACTTTGAGATGATTTTCCAGTAGGACATGTTGGCATTGTAAATGCATAAATGCCTAATATTAATGCAGAAACAGCACTGAAAATTAATTGCATATTTGAAGCATCCCAATTAAAAATATCTACTACCCACATAGCTGAAATAAAACCAACTGTTCCCCAAACCCGTATTGGTGGGAAATCTTTTATAACATCAAATCCTTTCTGCTCCAAAATAATATATGAAACAGTATTATTTAATGCAATAGTGGGCATATAAAACATCGAATTTAATAACATCACCCAAAAGAATATATTTGGGTCAGTAACAGTAGATGCCCAAATCAACATACAAGCACCGAATATATGACACAGACCTAATACCTTTTCTGCATTTAACCATTTATCGGCTACAATACCCATCAATGCTGGCATAAATAAAGACGCAATACCTAAAGTAGAAAATACTGCCCCTATTTGTGAACCTGTAAAATGTAATGTTCCACCTAAATAATTTCCGATTGAAATTAACCATGAACCCCACATAAAAAACTGTAGAAAGTTCATTAAAGTAAGTCGAAATTTGATGTTCATAATGTTCCTTTATTAAGTTTATCCTGATTAATTCACAAATTGGACTAAAGTCCGTATGTTGGGAGTTTTTTCATTGCCCCGACCTTAAGGTCGGGGTAATGAAAACAGTCGTTATCACTGGGCTTTAGCCCAAAATTATAAGTTTGTAAATTAATCAGGTTATAATATTATTTTTCTTACTTGAGCCGACAAAAGTAATAAAATTTTAAAGTATAGAAAGGTATTAAAAAAAGCTGTTAAAAAAAAATTGTCATTTTAAGTTTATCGAAAAATAGACAATCTGTTTTTTCATCAGTCAGGCTGAATCAAAGCCCTGATCTCGTCGAAGGGTTATCGAAGTCTCATCGAAGTATGAACATGCCTTTTAAAGCAGCCTTCCGATTTATATAAGAATTAGTGCATATGAAAAAGGTAGGTATATCCGTTTATTGTAACATTAGCCTGATCATCGCAGTCTCCACTGCCAAAGTCAACAGTTCTTGTTGCAAGTCCTTCCGGCGTTACTTCAATTGTTCCGCTTTCAATCCATTTGCAGTTTAATGCAACTCGTAACGGGTTTATTATAGTAACTGTAAATGTATTTCCATTTAAATCAGTTCCGCTAGCTGAGCCATCAATAATGTAAACATCATCTGTCCATAAAGGCCATGCAGTATTTTCACCTTCTATCCATTCCCTTGTCCTTGTTGAGTTCCAGTATATAGTATTAGAACCGGCAGCCAAAGTTACTTTACCGTTAGCGACAACAACTGAGTATTTAAGATTATTACCGTTACCGTATGTCCCTACATGTCCCAAGTTTGTGATTGTTTTTGAACCTTCAATATGGTTGTCATTAACATAATACTGATCAAGAGTTACTGTGATTACTGTACCCAGATCTCTGTATTTACCTGTAAGGTTTGCGATCAACTTTCCCCTTCTGTATCTTCCGTCGGTGCATAAACAGTTGGTTGAACCAAAATCAATAGTGAGAGTTTTTGGCCAACTAATACTATCAGATGGAGTAATAGTTACAGTTGCACATCCACCTGAATCAAGCTGCATTGTCTCCTTTGCTCCTGCTGCAGAAGTTTCCTTTGCTGCATTGTCAACCTGTTTGAAAACATCATTAAAAGCATTTTCGGCAGTTGAATTATCTGCTGTAGAACGCTGATCATTATCAACTTCTTTTTTTTTACAACCTATATAAACTAATGAAATGGATGCAAGGAAAAAAAACAAGATGATAAAAATTTTCTTTTTCATGATTTCAGGATCTGAATTTATTTTGTTTTATTTT
>CAINEZ010000696.1 GCA_903847905.1 uncultured Bacteroidota bacterium | reverse complement strand
CTCCTGCTTGGGGAAAGGGGGCGGTGTGTTCAGTTTCTACAAAAAGACACCTCGTCTAAAATTATTACTCTTTACTATCGTGCGTTTCAGCACGCGATGTCATAAAAATAATTCCGTACATTTGTTTGCGACTTTTGGGTATATTACTATTTTTGTTTTTTGCACCGTTATTTATAATAGTGTAAATTATTTGGTTCCTCTAATATTTAATGTTTATGAAAAGGTTTTATACAGTAATAGTATTGATTTTTTTTACCCAAATTTTTAATAATATTTTGAAAGCACAAACTTCAATTGACACAAGTAACTCTATAATTAAAGCGTTTGAACTTGGAGAAATAATTGTATCTGCATCGTTAGACAAAGAATTTGTTTCGTCAGATGAAATGCAAAAATTAAATAAAACAAATGTAGCCGGTTCACTAAATTTATTACCGTCATTGATACTATGCAATATTGGGGCAAGAAACGAGGGAACAATTTATTTGCGTGGTTTTGATATTCGCAGTGTGCCTGTTTATGCAGATGGAATACCAATTTATGTCCCGTATGATGGTTACCTTGATTTAGCACGTTTTACAACAAACGATTTATCAAAAATTGAAGTATCAAAAGGATTCTCTTCTATACTTTATGGACCAAATACCATTGGCGGTGCAATAAATTTAATCAGCGCCAAACCTGTGGATAAAATTGAAGTTCATGCTAAAATGGGTATTATGAGCGGAAACGCTTATAATACATCTGTAAATATCGGAAGCAATATTGGGAAAATTTATTTACTGGGAAGTTTTTCAAAACTCAAAAGAGAATATTATCCGCTTTCAGCCAATTTTGATACTTCAAAACTTCAAACAAATTTAAAGCGGGATAACTCGTATAGTGAAGATGATAAAGCAAGCGTGAAATTTGGTTTTACACCAAATAAAACGGATGAATATTCTGTAAATTATATTTATCAGCACGGCAAAAAAGGAAATCCTGTTTACCTGGGAAACGATAATAATGTAAAAGTCAGGTATTGGCAATGGCCTTATTGGGATAAAGAAAGCGTATATTTTATTTCAAAAACTGTTATTAAAAAAATGAATTATATAAAAACCAGGTTATTTTACGATAAATTTAAAAATCAATTAAACAGTTATGATGATAATACATACACAACACAAAATAATAAATATGCTTTTCAAAGTTTTTACAACGACTATGCATTAGGCGCAAACATAGAAGCTGGAACAGAATTGATAAATAAAAATAATTTGAAAATCGCAGGTCATTTTAAAAATGATATACACAGAGAGAATAATTTGAATGAGCCGGTCAGACATTTTTCCGATTATACTTCCTCTTTTGGAATTGAAGATGAATATAATCCTGTAACTAATCTGAAATTAGTACCTGGAATAAGTTATAACCTTAGGAATAGCAAAACAGCTGAAGATTATAATTCAAAGACCAATGTAATTACAAATTTTCCTGAAAACGAAAACTCAGCTATCAATAAACAAATCGCTGTTTATTATAAAATTTCGAAAAAAATTAACATGAGTTTTGCTGTTGCAAACAAAACGCGTTTTGCCACAATGAAGGACAGGTATTCGTACAGAATGGGAACAGCAATACCAAATCCTGATTTAAAAGCAGAATCAGCAATGAATTATGAACTTGCAACCGACTTTACTTTTTTTAATAAAATAACCTTACATCCGGAAATTTTTTACAGCAAATTGAATAATACTATTCAAATGGTTGATAATATTCAGCCCGGTCTGTCGCAAATGCAAAATACAGGAGAAGCAGAATTTGTTGGGATGGATTTTTCCTTTTCTTATAAACTTTCAAAAAAACTAAATTTTAATGCAAATTACTCGTACATAGAACGGCATAACTTAACTTTTCCAGGTATTAAATTTACTGACGTTCCTAAACAGAAAGTATTTGGTTTTTTAGAATATCAAGCGATGAAAAAGCTTGATTTTGTTTTATCATGCGAATATAATTCACAAAGATACAGCACAAGTTACGGGATAACTTCGCCGGAATTTATACTGTTTAATTCCCAGGTTTCATTCGCTTTTGCAAAATATTTAAAAATAGAAACAGGTATAAATAATATGATGGATAAAAATTACTCACTTGTTGAAGGTTATCCCGAATCAGGGCGAAATTATTATATTTCAATAGTATTTGATTTTAGTAAATAAAAAATAAATGACAGCAAAAAAACATCTTAATAATATCTGGCTTAAAGCTTCTGTATTGGGATGTCTTTGGGCTTCTTCAGAAATAGTTATTGGCAGCTTTCTACATAATTTAAGAATACCATTCTGCGGAAATATATTAACAGGAATAGGAATTATTATTATGGTTTCGGTAGGGCAAACGTGGACTGAACGTGGATTGTTCTGGAGAACAGGATTAGTATGTGCTTTAATGAAATCTATTTCGCCAAGCGCAATTATTTTTGGTCCCATGCTGGCAATTTTTTCTGAAGCCTTGCTAATGGAATTAAGCACTTATGCTTTCCGTAAAAATATTATTTCATTTCTTGTCGGTGGCGCTTTGGCAATGTCGTGGAATCTTGCCCAGCTTTTAATTGGTTTCGTTATTACTTATGGCGGTAATATCATTAAACTTTATGAAAAACTTACGGAATTATTTCAGAGTCAGTTGGGAATAGTTTCGAACAATTATTGGTGGCCTATTGAAATTATTTTATCATTTTATGTGCTTGCCGGTTTAATATCAGCCGCCATAGGTATTTATATCGGAAGGTTTGCCGGGAAAAAATATTCAGAACCTTCAACAATAACAAACGAGGAACAAATTGCAGTAAAAAGACCATCCATTGAAAGTGCAGGTACATTTTCATTATGGTTGCTATTCCTAAATATAACATTTATAGTTATTGCTCTTGCGATATTTAATTTTCACAAACTTTTTCTTTCAGGCGCCCTGGTTATTTTTTTCATGACATTCTGGATTTTTAAATATCCAAAAGTATTGCGCCCGTTAAAGAAGCCGCGTTTCTGGATATTCCTTGTTCTTACAACAACTTTATCAGCTTATTTATTTACAAGCCTTTCCACTGGGAAAAGTAACGGATGGATTATAGGCGTTGAAATGAATTTAAGAGCGATAGTTATGATACTTGGATTTGCAGTAGTAGGCAGAGAATTGCGAAACCCGGTTGTAGGGAAGTGGATGCACCGCGTTGGTTTTAAACAATTGCCTTACTCTTTGGAACTCGCATTCGAATCGTTGCCAGCTGTAATTTCAAATATGCCCAAATGGAAAGATATTACACGGAAACCAATAGCATCATTCGGTTCATACATGCAAAAAGCAAATTATCTTTTAGAACTTCAAGAAAAAAAACAAATGAATTTACGGAGAATAATAATAATTACAGGCGAAATAGGCGAAGGCAAAACATCATTAATGAAAAAAATTATTACTGCTGTAAAAGCGGAAGGATTGAAAATAAAAGGATTTCTTGCATTAGCAGCATTTGATAACCTGCCTACCCTGCCTACCCTGCCTACCGGACAGGCAGGCGGACAGGCAGGTAAAAGAAAAACCGGATATAACTTGTTGAATGTTGCCGATAATACTGAAGTAAATTTTATCCGAACAAATGAATTTTCCGGGATGATAAAATTCAGAAAATATTATTTCAGTAATGAAGGATTGGATTGGGGAAATAAAATTCTTCTGTCATATAAAGAAGATATTTCCGATATTTTAATTATTGATGAAATAGGTCCGTGGGAACTCGAAGGCGGCGGCTGGGCAGAAAGTTTAAAAAAGCTTGCAGAGCTTCCGCAATATAAAATGATATGGGTTGTAAGAAAAGAAATTCTTGATGATGTAATAAACAAATGGAATTTAGAAAACCCCGTTATTATTGATATTTCTCAAACAACTGTTGATTCTGCAAAAGAAATAATATTGAAAACATTCTCTGAATAATAAACACTTTTAGAACATATACATTGTTTATAAAATAAAAACTCCCCCATATTTCAGAGGGAGTTAAAGGGATCATACAAAACTAAAAATTCAAAAATGTTTTGCCTGAACTTATTAATCAATTACTATTTGGCGATTATTAATTTATTTGTTGTAATATACCTGTTATCTGCAGAAACTTTAATATAATAAACACCCGCTGATAAATTCCGTACGTCAATGGGAACGGAATGTGAGCCCGCGTTTTGATTTTCATTGATTAGTTTTCCAATTTGCTTTCCTAAAATGTCAAAAATATCTATTTTAATATTTTGCTCTTTTTGTAAATGATAATTTATTGTAGTGTTCTCATTAGCTGGATTAGGAAAAACAGAAATGGCTAAACTATTTTCAGAAGTTTCATTAATTGCATTAGCGCCTGAAATATTCAGATCATCAATGTATAAATTGTTACTATAAATGCCGCTGGTATATTCAATTTTAAACCGAACATTAGGTTTTGCTAAAGACGAAGCAAGGTCAATAGACACCTGAGACCATAATGAATTAGAACCTGGTACGAAAAACGAATTACGAAAACCGGCATTAACCAGCGCAGGTCCTTGCTTAGTATATAGTAAAACCCATGTTTTTCCACAGGTTAAAGAATAATAAATTTTCAATGATTCAGTTATATCAACAGCATTAATAGAATAACTGGCATATGAATATTTTAAATTTAAATTCATGGAACTCACATTCGATAAGTCAAACGAAGGACTGATAACATCATCAACATCGGAGGCGCGAATTCCCGGATCAGCTACTACCCCAGGTTCTGAAGACATAATCATCGGGCTGTATGCATTTAAAAACAATGAAGCGCTTCCTGAATATGAAGCGGATTTGGTTATTTGCCATTTAGAATTATTATTATCCTGGTTTACTACAAACCATTGGTTATTAAACAAGGCTTCATCTTCAAACTCTTCTGAATATGTTCCAATATAATCCGTCCATGAAGGACTGATAAATACGTAGTTGTTTTTTGTTTTAGTGCTGGAATCTGTAGAATTTGAAACTTTTAATGAAACTGTTTGCCAATAAGGATCATTAAAAATAACACTTGGATTTGTCAAAGTTGAGGATGCAATATTTGCTCCTGTGAATGTCCATAACCTATCAGAGATAGTAGCATTCCATGAGGCATCTTTAAATAGTACGCTTGTTCCCTGGCATACAAAACAAGTGGTTGTGTTAAAATCTGCTATAGGAGAACATATTTGTGTTGGTGGAACATCAGTACCTGTAGCAATTAAATTTTGAGCTGACCATAAATTCCTCCTGTCAGCATCAGTATAATTTAATGCAGCTCGCATTCTTAACTTTTGTCCGTTGGTAAACATATTGTCGCAATAAGAGTACTCCATATAATTTTGAACATTTTCAATTATGGGAGGATTACATTCGCTTAGGCTTAAATTGCAAGTTGTAGAGCCTTTAGTTGGAGGAGTGTCACTAACATTGTCATCGCCACATGCAACACCAGGTTCATTTGTGTCTCCCCATGGATGTTCCAAATTCAGGTAATGCCCGATTTCATGTGTCAAAGCCCGTGAATTGTTAGGGTTCGATGTTCCAATACTACCGACATAATTAGACAATATTAAAATACCATCGTTCATAAATCTGATACCTGTAACAGCCGAAGGGTAATACGCATAACCGGCCACATCACCTGTAGATCCAATAGATTTTACTACCCATATATTCAGATATTTTTCCCTTACCCATTGATTTAGTTTTGAATAATCATCAGCAAAATTTGTTCTGTGAGAAACTATTCTATCTATCCCATTAGTAAACCTTCCGTCAGGATCAATCTGAGCCAAACGAAATTCAATTTTGCAATCAGAGGCAATGGGTTTAAATTCGGGTATAGTTGCAGATGTATCAGCGTTAAGTTTCCTGTAATCATTATTTAAAATTTTAATTTCATCGAATATTTGTGCGTCCGAAATGTTTTCTGTGCCATACTCGTGTATAACATGAAAAACTACTGGAATAATGTAAACCTCATCATCCTTTGTTTTTTTCGTTTTTAAAGAATTGATAAAATCCTGTGTGAATTGTTCCATTTCTTTTTGTTTTTGTATTATTTCAGGATTATCTTTAATTAATTTATTCATTGCT
>CAINEZ010000695.1 GCA_903847905.1 uncultured Bacteroidota bacterium | reverse complement strand
TTTTTAAAATTTTATACTAAATCTTTTACAATAGCTTTTTTTAGCTTCCAGAGGATTTGCATTACCTGCTCCTCGGCCTTTGTCAATTCTTTGTTAGCTTTTTTCATAATATTCATAATTTATTTCCGTACAAATATATAACTATAAATTTAGTTATGCAACTAATTATTTAGTTTTCTTTAACAAATATCACAAATAACCATCCTGCAATAAATGTAGAATCAGTTAACGGTAATGGTTTTAAAGTTTTCGGTAGAATTAAAAAAGGGAAAGGAATAGCTATTGTAATATGTAAAATAGCCTTTAGACTATTTTACATATTACAATTGGTATAACATTAAGAATATTATATATTGTTCGCATTTTGACAAGGCTTAGATAAGGATTTGATGAGCCTTCGATAAGCCTTCGATAAGCCTTCGATAAACTCAGGCTGACATTACTCAGGCTGACATTTCTCAGGCTGACATTACTCAGGCTGACATTTCTCAGGCTGACATTACTCAGGCTGACATTTCTTGGTGTGTGTGTTGGTGGTGTTAAACCTGAATTATTCACATAATACGAGGAGGAACAAATTAATGAAAACAGTTATTGGAAAGCTAAAGAATAATATATAGGAACTTATTATTGGAATAGCTGAAACCTGGCGCCAGCGCTCAAGTTGTATTTTTCAGAAAAATTACCATAGTTAACAGCAATCTCAAGGAGCTTTGAGCTGTTGATAAAACAAACATTGTTACCCTCAGGTACGGAGGAATAAGTAACACCTAGTTCTATGTTCATATGGGTTGTGTCGGATTTCATTGTAAACATTGTTCCCAAAGGAAGACTGTTAATAAGAGAATCTGGTATATTGGTAATGCAGTTTCCGAAATTATCTGTAAAAAGGATTTGTCCGAGTATAGAATCTCCATGCAAAACGGGCTCCTGTACTGGAAAGGTATTTGGGTTACTGCATACAGAACCGAATCCTGAAACTTTTACTCCTGAAATCAGCGAGCAAATTGCTTTTGCATAAAAATCCTCAAACGATAAATTGTTAGGCTGAACTCCCCCGAGAACTGCAGGATTTTCAACGAAATAGCAGGTCGTGTTTGGATAATCATGGAGAATCCATGTCGAAAGACCATTATCGGGTGAAAATACCCGCTGTGAGCCAACCTGAAAGACAAGCCGTTTACCGTTAGCCCCTGGTTCAACAATTCCAGCAATTACAGTCCCTGCCGGAAAAGATTGCCTCGCCGTATTCAGTAAAAATGCTCCTTCGAAAATATCAAATTGTTTACTCTGAAGATATGTAATGTTAATATCGGGGTAGGCTGAACGCACCTCGCCAATTATCTTTGTCATTATATAACTGCCAGGGGCATTGTCAGTAACTATAACAAGATTTATGGTGGTTGCTGCAATAGCATGATTTTCAATAATCTCATCTTTAGTACATGATGCAAGGCTGAACAAAAGTAATGCTGCAATTATCAAGGCTCTTTCGCAAGACAGGAATAGTTTCATATTTTATTAGTAATTGTTTATGGACTGCAAATGTAATAATTTATGCAGGTTATTAATTTTAATTGTATTTTATAAATTATTAGATTTTATGATTTTTGAGGAATATTTGGAATTTACATTTCCCGGTTTATTCCTGGTAATAAATTCTCTTTACCCTTCTCGAAACGCATGTCAGCACTTCATAAGGAATGGTATTCATATCGGCAGCGAATTTGGAAATAGGAATTTCAGCGCCGAACACAATTACATCATCGCCTTCGTTTGCCGGAATATCAGTAATGTCGAGCATACACATATCCATGCATATATTTCCAACAATTTCTGCAAGATGTCCGTTTACAAAAAGTTTTCCTTTTCCATTGCCTAATATTCGGTTTAGTCCATCAGCATAGCCAATAGGAACGGTAGCAATAAGCATATCTTTTTTAGCAATACATTTTCGGCCATAGCCAATACTTTCGCCTTTGGGAATTTTTTTGATTTGTGATATTATTGTTTTTAGCGTACTTACATTCTGCAAAAGATTTTGTTCTGTATCATTGCATGCCACGCCATATAAACCTATGCCAAGGCGAACCATCTCGAACTGCGCTTCGCGGAAACGGCTTACTCCGGCTGAATTCAGGATATGGCGAATAACGGAATAGGATAATTGTTCCTGAATGATACTGCCCATTTCAGTAAATGACGATATCTGGTATCTTGTAAATTCATCCTGCTCCTGATCTTCGCTTGCTACAAGATGCGAGAATATTGATTTTACAATAAGATAAGGATTGTCCTTTAATCGTTGAATCAATTCCGGTAAATCAGATTTTTCAAATCCAAGTCTGTGCATTCCGGTATCCAGCTTGATATGTACGTATCCTTTTTTGTCAGTATCTTTATAATTTCTTGTAAGCGCCTCTTCAAATAAGTCCAATATCCTGAAACTGTATATTTCTGCTTCAAGATTATATTTCAGCATAGCATCAAAGCTTTGTTCTTCAGGATTCATTACCATGATTGGCATGGTAATACCTGATTTCCTAAGCTCAACGCCTTCGTCCGTATAAGCTACCGATAAATAATCAACCTGGTGGTACTGAAGAATATTTGAAATTTCATAACTGCCGCTACCGTAAGAAAAAGCTTTTACCATCGCCATTAATTTAGTTTCAGGTTTAAGAAGGCTTCGGTAATAATTGAGATTATGAATAAGACTGTTTAGATTTATTTCAAGGACTGTTTCGTGAGCTTTCTGTTGAAGTGTTTTTCCAATTTTCTCAAATTTAAAAATACGCGCTCCTTTCAAGAGAATTGTTTCATCATGAAATTCGGAAAAAGGGAAATCTTTAACAAAATCAGCAGTTGAATTATAAAATGTTTTTTCAATAGTGAATTTGTCTTTTTGGCGTGAAATAGCTTTACCAATGCCAATAATTTTATCGATTTCTTTATCAGAAAGAATCTTTGCAACTTCACCGTAAAGATCATCTTCGTTGCGCCCGCTTTGCAAAATATCGGATAAAATAATGGTCTTTTTCCTGTGTTGTTTCTGCTGGTTAAGAAAATCAATGGCTATACTAAGTGAGTTGATATCCGAATTATAACTGTCATTGATGATAGAACAATTATTTATCCCTTCCTTAAGTTCAAGTCGTAAAGCTACAGAAGAGAGATTAGCCATTCTTTGAGCGATGGTTTTAATATCATAATCAAGCAGCAACATTGTTGCCCAGCAATGTGTCGCATTTTCGACAGAAGCATCGTCAGTAAACGGTATAACAATCCCTACTTTTTGATTCTTATAAATTCCTTCAATGGTAGTATGGCGATCCTGCCTTGTTGTTTTTTTTATAATAAGGTCGGCATTTGCTTTGTGGCTCCATGTAAAGGTTTTTATATCCTTAAGGTTTTCCGTTTGAACAAGCCTTTCTTTTATTTCAAGGTGATCGGCGCAATATATCAGCGTTTTTACTTTTGTGAAAAGTTTAAGTTTTTCAGCAATCTTCTGGTTGGTGCGAATAAAATTTTCATCATGAGCCTGACCAATGTTAGTGAAAATACCTATAGTAGGTTGAATAATAGCCTGCAGTTTATCCATTTCATCTGTTTCGGAAATGCCGGCTTCAAAAATTGCGAGCTCGTGTTCCGGCTCCATTTGCCATACAGAAAGGGGAACGCCAAGTTGTGAGTTGAAACTTTTTGGGCTGCGGATAATTTTTTTATCATCGCACATCAGTTGAAACAGCCATTCTTTGATGATGGTTTTTCCATTGCTGCCTGTGATTCCGATGACAGGGATATTGAATTTTTTCCGGTGAAACGCGCCAAGTATCTGTAATGCAAAAAGAGTGTTTTTAACTTTAATAAAATTTGCATTTTTATATTTATCAAAGTTGGCAGGGGACTCTGAGACTATGAAATTTTTTACACCTTTTTCATAAATCTCTTCTATGAATTTATGACCGTTATTTCTTTTTGTGACTATTGCAAAAAACAATGAATTATCGGGTGTAATAAGCTTGCGGCTGTCAATTACAAGATGCTTTACCAATGCTCCGGGAAAAGAAGAGTAAATCAATTCGCCTTTTACAATCTTAACAATTTCATTTAAATTATATCCTGAACCACTTGTCATTTATGGAAAGTTTTAAAAAAATATATTCTAATAATTTTATACAAAAGTTAAATGAGTATTAAAATTACAAAATATATTTTTGTTCGCTACCCTGTTTTTCTTCATCTATGGTTGTTAATTTGAGTGGATTTGCGATAAGTTCTTTATGCATTTTCCTGTTACGACAAATATCCACAGCAAGATAAAGAGCTTCCCTGAATGAGTCGGGTGATGCAAGGTTCTTACCGGCAAGTTCGTATGCGGTGCCGTGCGCCGGCGAAGTCCTGACAATCGGTAATCCTGCCGTAAAATTCACACCGGTATCGAATGTGAGCGTTTTAAAAGGTATCAGTCCTTGGTCGTGATACATGGCCAGTACAGCATCGAAGTTTGTAAAGGATGATGAACCAAAAAATCCATCAGCAGAATAAGGACCAAATGCTAATATTCCGTCTTCTTTTACTTTTTTAATTGCAGGGGAAATAATCGTCTGTTCTTCTGTTCCAAGAACACCATTATCGCCGGAATGTGGATTAAGACCAAGAACTGCAATGCGCGGTCTGTGGATACCAAAATCCTTTGTCAAAGATTCGTTTAATATTTTTATCTTACTAATAATTAGAGCTTCTGTAATAAGCGAAGGGACATCTTTAAGTGGTACATGTCCCGTTACAACTCCTATGCGTATATTATTGCTTACCATAAGCATTATATATTCCGGAGAACTGAACTTACTGGCAAAGTATTCCGTATGCCCCGGGAAAGAAAAATTTTGCGATTGTACATTCTTTTTGTTGATGGGAGCAGTTACAACGGCATCAATAGTTTTATGTTTAAGGTCTTCAACAGCTGCATCAAGAGACATTAATGATAATTGTCCGGCAATTTCTGTAGAAAGTCCGAGGTCTATCTTCACTTCTTTATCATAAACATTAATGATGTTTGCTCTTTTATGAACAGCCGATTCAGCATTTCTTACAAGGTTAATGTTGAAATCGGGGACATCAAGAACCTTTCGGTGATAAGATGCAACTTTTGAAGAACCATATACAATGGGTGTGCATAATTCAAGAATGCGGGGATTGGCAAGAGTTTTTATTATTACTTCATAACCTATTCCATTAATATCTCCTTGGGTAATTCCAATTTTGATACGGTCATCAGTTTCCAATTTGCTCATGTATTTTTAGATTTTATTTTGCAAAGATAATGATTAGTAAATAGTGAAAAGAAATTTACGATAAGTTAGGGTAAATATTATTTATAAGCATTTATTTTTTATAAAATCAAATAAAATCCTTACACCCCAGCCGGTTCCTCCTTGTCCGCGGTAACTGTCCCTGGCATCCATGAATGCAGGTCCTGCAATATCAAGGTGTATCCATGGGTAATCGGTAAAATGCTCCAGAAATTTTCCTGCTGAAATTGCTCCGGCATAAGCCCCCCCCATATTTTTCATATCGGCTATTTCTGATTTCAACAATTCTTTGTAATCATCCCAAAGCGGAAATTCTACTATTCTTTCAGAAACCTTATCACCTGTGTTTTTCAAATCATCCATATATTTTTTGTACTTACTTCCCATACCAACCATTGCATATTTGCCAATTGCTGCATGTGCAGCTCCTGTAAGTGTTGCAAGGTCTATTACAAGTTCCGGTTTGTATTTTTTTGCAAACGAAAGAGCGTCAGCTAAAATAAGCCTTCCTTCTGCATCAGTATTTAGAACCTCAACAGTAGTGCCATCATACATATTTATCACATCGCCAGGAACCTGTGCATTTCCGTCAGGCCGGTTATCAGTAGCAGGAATTAACCCTATTACATAAACAGGGAGTTTTGCTTTTGCAATAGCATATATTGTTCCTATAACAGCTGCCGCTCCTGCCATATCGCACTTCATATCCGTCATATTGGACAATGATTTGATATTCATTCCGCCTGTGTCGAATACCACACCTTTACCAATAAATATATATGGATTTTTATTTTTAAATTTACTCGGTTTCCATTCTATAACCGTGAACGTGGGAGGGTCAAGACTGCCTTTGTTTACTGCAAGCAAACCGCCCATTTTAAGAGTCTCAATTTTTAGTTTATTCATCACTTCAATTCTTGCGCCTTCTTTGCAACAAAGTTTTTCAGCCTCTTCTGAAAGTTTTAAAGCGTTAAGATATGAAACAGGTTCGTTAACTAAGTCGCGGGTTTTATAAACTGCCTCTGTCAGAATATTTATTTCTTCAATTGATTTGTCAGAGGTCTTTTTTGAAACAAGAAATATCTTTTCAAGAGTATTGAACGATTTTTTTGCATCCTTGCTTTTTTTGTATTTATTGAACTGGTAATTTCCAAGCGCCATGCCTTCGGCAAAAGAAATGGCTTCATTAGAATTGTCCTGGGTATCTACAATATATATTATTTTAGTTCTATTTCCGTTAATCTTGGAAAGCATGCTGTCGCCGGCTTTACGGCAAGACTCAAGTGTTAAGAAATCATTATCATCTTTCTTTATAAATTGTACAAATTCCCATTTATTAAGCCGGTTAAAAGTGAAAACTTTTATTTTGTTTTTCTCATTTTGAGTTTTTATATAATTTACTTCGCCGTTAGTGAATCCATAAATTTTTAATTTTGTAATATCATTAATTAAGTATATGGTGCTTTCTTTGGGCGAGATTTGTCCTACTTTCTCAATTCTTGTGTACATATAAGTTGTAATTTTGAAATGATTTAATGTTGCAAATTTACAAATCATGAACAATAAGACGTATAAATTTATCTTTATTTCAGGATGAAATTTATGAAAAAAGAATATATATTAAAAAAAGCAATGGATTTGAAATTTCTTTCAGGTGAAGAAGGTTTGTTTCTATACGAAAACGCTTCAACTGCAGAACTGATATTTGTTGCAAATGAAATAAGAAAGTTTAAAATTCCCGGGAATAGAGTAACCTGGCTTATTGATAGAAATGTAAATATTACCAATGTTTGTATTTCCGGATGCCAATTTTGTAATTTCCATTGTTCACCCAAAAGTAAAAACGCATATATTACTACCATTGAGCAGTATATTCAGAAAATTGATGAAATGAAAAAACTGGGTGGCAACCAGTTACTACTTCAGGGCGGAATGCATCCAGATCTCGGAATAGAATATTACGAAAAACTTTTCACTGAATTAAAAAAACTCTATCCCGACCTTAAACTTCACGCTCTTGGACCTCCTGAAATTGTTCACCTGAGTAAAATGAATAAAATTTCATATAAAGAAGTTTTGACCAGGTTAAAAGATGCGGGCATGGATTCGCTGCCTGGTGCAGGAGCAGAAATATTATCCGACAGGGTTAGGAAGCGTATTTCAAAAAATAAATGTAACACACAGGAATGGTTAGATGTTATGAAAGCCGCTCACAGCATAAGTGTAACAACTTCTGCAACTATGATGTTCGGGCATATTGAATCGATGGCTGAAAGAATAAACCATCTTATTCTTCTGCGAAACATTCAGGAAGAAAAACCTAAAAATGCCAAAGGTTTCATTGCATTTATTCCCTGGACCTTCCAGGATGAAGGTACAGCGCTGAAAGAACATTATGGAATAAAAAATAATGTATCACAGGAAGAATACATCCGTACCATTGCCATAAGCAGGATTATGTTGCCAAACATTTATAATATTCAGGCATCCTGGCTTACAATAGGTAAAGAGACGGCGCAGGTTTGTCTTCATGCCGGCGCAAACGATTTTGGTTCAATAATGATCGAAGAAAATGTTGTTTCTTCTGCAGGAGCTGAAAATAAATTTGATGCAGCCGGCATACAGCAAGCCATTGAAGAAGCAGGATTTATCCCACAACTCAGGAACCAGGAATATCAATATGTATCAATAGAAAATAGTTAGTATTAATGATCTTTTTCCTTTTTTACTTTTTCTCTTTCTCCTTTTCTTATCAACACCATTTTGTTTATTTGTCTATTATATTTATTTTTACAAAAAATTAAACAACCTCGAAAACACATTTTTTATCACTACTAACCGATTAATTTAAATTAAGGGGTACTACCCAAAGGTTTCCCCCTTATGTTGTAAATTTGTTTTTTCCGAAACAATAAACAACATGGGTAAAAATATAGAAACAAA
>CAINEZ010000694.1 GCA_903847905.1 uncultured Bacteroidota bacterium | reverse complement strand
GGCTTTACTCAATCTATGCAAGTATCCGCACTTTCTAGTGGTTCATTTGTTGGAGGATTTTTGATTATGTTTTCTTTTGCTCTTGGGACGTTGCCAGTATTATCTCTTCTTTCTTTTGGTTCTATTTCTTTTTCTAAGTCTAGGCATGCTCCTTTATTTTTTAAAACAGCTGGAGTTATTGTAGTTATGTTTGGTTTATTTGCTTTCCTTTCTGGTCTTGCGGGGATAGGTTTTATTAATCCTTTATTTAATTTATAAATTATATGAATAAAAAAGCTTTACTTATAATTATTGTTGGGCTTATTGTAGGAGTAGGTATTATTTTGTTTAGTGGTAAAAAGGTAAATGAAAACAAAGAAACAATTTCTTCTGTTTCTAATATTTCTAATGTTGAAGTTAAAGATGGGATTCAGTATATAACTATAGATGTTAAGGGTGGCTATTTACCAAGAATATCTTCTGCAAAATCAGGTATTCCTACAAAGCTTATAATGAAAACAAGCGGCACTTATGATTGTTCGGCTTCTCTTGTTATAAGGTCTATTGGTTATCATAAAATTTTACCAAATAGAGGTGAGGAAATTATTGACATAGGCATACCTCAAGTGGATAAACCTATTTTAGGAGTTTGTGGAATGGGAATGTATAACTTTTTAATTAATTTTAAATAAGTTTTTGTGAGTTTATATCTAAAGGTATATAATATAAATGTTAATAATATTGTGATTCATATATGAAAGAAAATAAAAAAGATATACAGCAAGAAGGGAAGATAACTTGGCATGATAAACATAAACAGTCTATGACTTTTGGTGATCGTATTGCTGATTCTGTTGCTAATAATATGGGGTCTTGGAGATTTATTATTATTCAGACTATTTTTGTGATACTTTGGATGATTCTGAATGCTATTGCTTTCATTAATCATTGGGATCCTTATCCATTTATTCTTCTTAATTTAATTTTCTCAACTCAAGCCGCTTACGCTGCACCTATAATTATGATGGCTCAGAATCGTCAGAATGAACGTGATCGTCATCAGGCATTAAGTGATTATGAGACAAATCTTAAAGCAAAATTAGAAATAGAAAGACTTCAAAAAGAGATTTCTAGAATGGATGATGAAAAGCTCGAAAAAATAATTAAACTTATTTCAGAAATAAAAGAGTCCAAATAGGGGATAAAACAAAAAGGAAGCACATAGTGCTTCCTTTTTGTTTTATCTAAAATATTATTTTTTCCAGCGTGGAGCAAATCCTATCATCCATGTGAATAATTTTGCTTTAATGCAATTCATTCCTTTGGCTATCATAGATTTATATGCACGTTTTTTAAATTCATTTACATCGTTTCCTTCATAGACCAACTTTCCATCTTTAAAACAGTAACTACAATATTGTTCTGATTCTCTTTTTCCTTCATCTTTACTAAAAGGCATAAAACAACTTTCACATTTTTTATTTTTCATAAATAAATTATATTATTTCTAATATTCTAATTATACTAAATTTAATGATTAAAAACGATTAGGGGTTGGACCGCTGTCAAAACGTTATATTTTAGAATATTTTTCCTTATAAAATAAGGCTTATTTTTTGTCAGGGGTTGGACCGCTGAAGGGGTAACCTTTTAAATATATATTAACAATTCTTGGAAATTTATTTTTAAGTTTTAATATTATTTGTTGTTTTTCTTCATTACTTAATTTTTCTTTTCTTACCTTATTTACAGCTGAAAACATGCTTTGAATGTTTAGATCATTTTTTTCTGTAATTTTATCATAAGCAATAATTGTATTTTCTAGATTATTAATAAACATTGTATTGAATTGTCCATAATTAAG
>CAINEZ010000693.1 GCA_903847905.1 uncultured Bacteroidota bacterium | reverse complement strand
GTTCCGCTACGCTCCACTTCGCAAAGGAAGGGGGAAGTTTTTACCATTAACAACGTGGTGAAACTTTACAAGTATGTTTTTATTAAATGCAGCTGTTTTCCCTTGTTCATCATTATATGCCGTTTCCAGAATTTTAATATCCTTTACCATGTCAAATCCAATCAGTAATTGGTCAGCCGGATTCATCCAAGATTTTAAGTTTAACAGGAAAGGTATTTCCTGTGTTCTGCTAAAATTTCCAAATGTACTTCCCAAAAAACATATCAGCTTGCTTCCGTCGCATGGAATAACTTCTAAATTCTTCATGAAATCGGCAAGAATACCACGAATCCTTATCCCGGGATATTTTATTGAAAGCATTTCGGCTGATTTTTCAATGGAGGTTTTGCTTATATCAACGGGGACGTAAGTTATCTCTGCTATATTTTTTCCCGGAAGTGAATCGAGTAAAATTGATATTTTAGAACAATCTCCACTGCCCAGTTCTACTATGTTTTTAACATGCAGGGAATTAAAAATTATGGGGGCGGCTTCTTTCAGAATAGATTTCTCGGTTCGTGTCAGATAGTATTCAGACAGCCCGGTAATCTCTTCGAAAAGCGCCGAACCGGTATCGTCGTATAAAAAACGGCTCGATATATATTTTTGAGGAGCCGAAAAGCCGCTTAACATTTCAGATATAATTTCTGTATTGTTTTCTTGACCAAGTAAGTCATTGATAATAAAATTATCATTTGTAATGGCGGGTGATGGCGGAATTCCTGTTTCAACAGGATTATTTGGGTCGTTACTCCATTCGAACCAACCTCCGTCATAAACCGATACCTTTTGCCATCCCATAAGCCAGGCATTGAACCATGCCTCGCTTCCACGCCATCCTGTGCCGCAATAAAAAGCTAAATGCTTGTCGGGTGTAATTCCGTTCTTTATCCAGTTTTCAGCTATTTCATGATATTCGCGACTTGTATGATCAAAATTTCTGTAATTCTCCATGTGGTAAGCATCTGAACCGCAGTCGGCAAAAATTGCCCCGGGTATTCTGCCTTTTTTCTCAATATAGTTATATCCGCTTAACTCTCCTATGAATTCGGGCCAGCTGCGCACACATACCAATTCCGCATCGGGTGAGACAAGAATTTTCCGGGCTTCGGGTGTATCAACTGCGAATTCGGGATGTAACGGGATAGTCGCTCCAAATTCGGGAACAGGTTTTTTAGGTTCATCGGTATAAGAAATTTCAAAACCCTTATCTATCCATGACTGAAACCCTCCATTGAGTACTCTAACATCTTTCACCCCTGCATACATCATTACAAAAGCGCATCTCATGGCTCCAATATCGCCTGCAGCGCTTCCCGGAAACGGGTCGTTGTTATCAGGCGACATGAATTTGCCATATATTATCACAGTAGTGTCGGCTGTAATTCCATGTTCTTCCAATGCTTTTTTAAGTTCCTGAGGGTTCCTTCTATTCCACGTTTCAGGGGCTTCAATAGCCAGGGTATCCATATCAATTGATCCGGGAATATGACCGCTCAGGTAGGCTTCCCTGTTACGGTAATGAGCATGAATAATAACATATTTACTGTTACTGAAATATGGAGGCAGTGAACCCGAAATAAGAGTGTTGATCCATGATGCAGGGACAAGGTTTCGGAAGCGTTCCAGATGTTGCATAGGGAGTTCGGGATTCACCGACCATTCCTTCACAAACCGGTTGTAAACAGAAACATTATGATATCCTGATTTTAAAAAACGCGTGGCAACATTACCCGAATCGTCATCATTATAACCATAGACAACTATATGATGTTTGGGTAGGATTTGTTTGTGCCTTACCATTTCTATCCAGTCAAGATAGTTTATCCATTTTGCAGGCAAACTTCTGGCATTCTGAATATGCCCGGCACGGGGTTCGTTTTGCATCTGCCAACCATTATAAGCATCTGCGCACCTCACGTCAATTATTTTGGTTTCCTTCTTATCAAGAAGTTGCAGGAGTTCCGCTGTTGAGACTTCATTAAAGGCATTCAACATTTACTGAATATAAAAGTAAATAATACATTGGTAATTTTTTTAAGATTGCTTCATTCCGCACATGCGGAATTCGCAATTACGATAACGCTTTCCGTAATTGCGAGCGTAGCCCTGCCTGCCGATACGGCAGTACAGGCAGAGAAGCAATCTCATGTAATTTGAGTGTTTAAAAAGTTACCGAAGTATTAATTTATTAAAGAATGAAAGAAATAAAAAACGTTTATACTTTTGTGTAAACCGATATAAAACTAATCAAGGATTTAGGAAACGAAATCCTTGATTTTACTAGTCGGGGCGAGAAGACTCGAACTTCCGACCCCTTGCACCCCATGCAAGTACGCTAGCCAACTGCGCCACGCCCCGATTATTTCACTAAATCAAAGTACGCTAGCCTCCCGATAGTTATCGGGAGCGCCCCGCCCCGATTATTTCACTAAATTAAAGTACGCTAGCCTCCCGATAGCTATCGGGAGCGCCCCGCCCCGATTATTTCTTTAAGGTCGCATCTTTTTCATGCAAGTACCTCGGTAAAATTTTTACAAATATATAACAAATTTGAAATCAAATGTAACTTAAATTTTCCACTGTTCAAGCATATCCGTTATCGGTATAATTCAACATTTGATTTTTTTCTTATATTAAATTTGAAATCCGATTTAAAATTTTCTTTATTTTGCTATGCTTGTAATAATTTAAGATCAAATATATTTTTCAGACGTTTTATATTTCGATATTTCACGATTTATGCTCAAACGAATTACACTTTTTTTAAGTTTCCTGTTTTTATTTACTTTTTCTATAATTGCTCAGCAACAGCAAAAATACACTATAAGCGGATACGTGAAAGATGCATCCACAGGCGAATACATGATGGGCGCAAATGTATATATGAAAGAAACCATGAAAGGAACTCAAACCAATCAATATGGTTATTTTGTGTTGACCACCGAAAAAGGTTCTTACACATTTATTACTTCCTTCATGGGATATACCGAGTATTCGGAAAAAGTAAACCTGACGCAAAACCTTAAAAAGAATATAACACTACAGGAAAAAGTGATAACGAAAAAAGAAATTGTTATAACCGGCGAAAAAGAAAATAATAATACCGCGAGTACTGATATGGGTAAGGTTCAGATGGAAGTAGAAAAAATTAAAACTCTTCCTGCGTTCCTTGGTGAAGTGGATATTATGAAAACTATACAGCTTACTCCTGGCGTGCAAAGCGCAGGAGAAGGGAACAGCAGTTTTTATGTGCGTGGAGGTGGACCCGATCAAAACCTTATATTGCTTGATGAAGCCGTAGTATATAATGCATCCCACCTTTTTGGTTTCTTCTCTGTATTCAATGCTGATGCAGTAAAAAACATCGAACTTACTAAAGCCGGAATGCCTGCAAATTATGGTGGACGATTAGCTTCCGTTCTTGATATTTCCATGAAAGAAGGCAACAATCAGAAATACAATGTTGATGGTGGTATTGGAGTAATATCCTCAAGACTTACGGTTCAGGGACCTATTAAAAAAGATACAAGCTCTTTTATTATTTCAGGAAGAAGAACCTATATTGATCTTTTAATAAAACCTTTTGTTAAAAAGACATCTGCATTTAAAGGGACAGGATATTATTTTTATGATCTTAATACTAAAGTAAATTACAGGCTTTCCGATAAAGACCGTATTTTTTTGAGCGGCTATTTCGGAAGAGATATTTTTTCCCTGAACCAAAAAGATTTAAGTTTTAAAAATTCTATTTCATGGGGAAATGCTACCACTTCATTCAGATGGAATCATGTTTTCGCTCCGAAATTATTTTTAAACACATCTCTAATATTCAGCGATTATAAATTTGAAATGGGCGCCACACAAAGCGAATACGATATTAAACTTTATTCAGGCGTAAGAGATTATAATGCAAAACTTGATTTCTCTTATTTTCCAAATACCCGGCATAAAGTAAAATTCGGAATGAATTATATTTACCATATATTTACTCCGAATAATGCAACAGCAAAAACCAGCGGTGTTGACCTTGACCTCGGCAAGGAAGTAAAACTATATTGCAATGATGCAGCTTTATATATAAACGATGAATGGGATGTTACAGACAGGATTAAAATAAACGGAGGTCTTAGATATACATGTTTCCAATTTACCGGACCTTTTGAGAGATATATTCTTAATTATTCTAACCAGGTTATTGATTCTGTTTATTATAAAAAATTTGAAAATATAAAAACATACAATCATGTTGAACCGCGTCTTTCAATACGATACGGAATAAATGAACTTTCATCTATAAAAGCTTCTTTTACACAAAACTATCAATATATACATCTTGCATCTGTTACTGCCATTTCGTTACCCACTGATATATGGATGCCGAGCACTAATATTGTAGAACCGCAATTCGGGACACAATACTCTCTTGGATATTTCAGGAATTATAGAAAAAACATGTGGGAAACATCTGTAGAAGTTTACTATAAAGATATGAAGAACCAAATAGAATTTAAAGAAGGTTCGCTTCCCGAAGACAATATAAAAAACAATACGGATAATAATCTTACTTTCGGAAGGGGATGGTCGTATGGATCGGAGTTTTTTATTAATAAAAGAACAGGAAAATGGACAGGCTGGATAGGTTACACTTTATCATATACCAAAAGAAAATTTCCTGAAATAAATAAAGGAGTAGAATATTGGGCAAAATATGACCGGCGACATGATGTTTCTGTAATATTATCTTATGAATTTAATGATCACTGGACATTTTCTGCAATATGGGTTTATGCTACAGGAAATGCTATGACTCTTCCTATTTCACGTTACATAATCAACGGTACAATAGTGAATGAATACGGACCAAAAAATTCATACAGGATGCCTGCATATCATCGCGCTGATATTTCTGCAACTTATACAGGCAAAAAACATAAGAATTATCAATCGAGTTGGAATTTCTCAATTTACAATGTTTACAACAGATATAATCCTTATTACATATATTTTCAAACTACGGGCAGTATTCTGGATTATCATATAGAAACACAGGCAAAGCAGGTTTCGCTTTTCCCAATATTACCTTCGGTTACATGGAATTTTAAATTTTAATGATTATCAGAAAATGAAAAGAACAACAAATCAAATATTTCAGATTATTGCAGGACTGTTTTTATTTTTCGTTTTTTATTCCTGCGAAAAAAACATTTCTGTTGATATTCCTGAATCCGAAGAAAAAGTAGTAATAGAAGGTTCCATTGATCTTAATGATTATCCAATAGTATTTCTTACTAAGAACCTGCCTTATTTTGGTGTTATTGACTCGAGCATGATTTATAATTTAATTATTCAGGATGCGACCGTTATAGTTTCGGATGGAAATGTATATGATACGCTTATGAAAACATTTGATATAAATTATTTCCCTCCTCTTTTTTATAAAGGATCAATAATAAAAGGAGAAGTCGGTAAAACATATTATCTTACTGTTAAAGTATTGGGAAAAACTTTTACGTCAGTTACAACTATTCCGCAACCTATTCCTCTTGATAGCACATGGTTTAAAGTGGAACCCCATCAGGATAGCCTTGGATATTTATGGGCTAAATTTACCGACCCCCCTGGAACAGGGAACTATTACAGATTATTTACAAAAAGGTTAACAAAAGATAAGATATTTGTGCCTATATTCGGTTCCATTTATGATGATAAGTTTTTTAACGGGCAACAATTTCAGTTTTCAATGATGAGAGGTTCTTCCTCAATAAATTCTACAACAGTAGATCCTGAATTTGGCTTTTATAAGATCGGGGATACTGTAATTGTGAAAGCTTGCTCCGTTGATAAAGCGACTTATGATTTCTGGCGTACAGCAGAAGGAGAAATGTATTCAAGCGGTAATCCGTTTATGACACCCTCCCAAATTATTACAAATATTGAAGGCGGCGGGCTTGGTGTTTGGAGTGGTTACGGGGTTTATACGGATACTGTAATATGTAAATAATAAAATATAATTTTGTAAAAAAAACTTATGCCGGAAATATTTGAAAAAACAAAATGTTTGATAATCGGTTCTGGTCCTGCCGGATACACTGCTGCTATTTATGCAGCCAGAGCCGACATGAAACCTGTTTTATACCAAGGGATTCAACCCGGAGGGCAGCTTACTATTACAACTGAAATTGAGAACTTCCCCGGATACCCTAATGGAATTTCAGGAATCGAAATGATGGAAGATCTGAAAAAACAGGCTGAACGTTTCGGCGCTGATATACGTTGGGGTTCAGTTGTGAAAGTTGATTTTTCAAAACGTCCGTTCGTTATTCATACCGATGATAATAAAATAATTCATGCCGATAGCGTAATTATTGCTACCGGCGCTTCTGCCAAATGGCTGGGGATACCTTCTGAAAATAAATTCAGCGGTTATGGAGTTTCTGCATGTGCGGTATGCGATGGTTTTTTTTATAAAGGAAAGGTTGTAGCAGTTGTTGGCGGCGGCGATACTGCTGCTGAAGAAGCAACTTACCTTTCCAAACTTTGTAAAAAAGTTTATCTCGTTCATCGCCGCGATGAGTTGCGCGCATCAAAAGCTATGCAGAATAAGGTTCTTAATACTGCAAACATTGAAGTGATATGGAATAATTTACCTCAGGAAATTGTAGGCACTGAAGAAGAGTTTACAAAAGCAGTAACCGGTATTATTCTTAAAAACACCAAAACCGGTAAAGAGTCAAAACTTGATATTGACGGTGTTTTCATAGCCATAGGTCATAATCCAAACTCCGAACTTTTTGTAGGGCAGATCGAATTACATGATAATGGTTATATTAAAACAGAACCAGGTTCAACAAAAACAAGTGTTGAAGGTGTTTTTGCCGCAGGAGATATTCAGGATTATTATTACCGACAAGCTATTACTGCTGCAGGAAGCGGCTGTATGGCTGCTATTGAAGCTGAACGATTGTTATCATCGGAAAAATAATCATTGTTTGTTGTCTGCCAGTCGTAAGCCTGAGTAATGTCAGCCTGAGTTTATCGAAGCCTTATTGAAGGCGAGGCAAGTTTGTTGTTAAAGACTGTCGACTGAAGAATGTCCTTTTTCCTGTTTTTAATATACTTGTTTCATACCTTCATTACCTCCCGAAAAATCGAAATAAGAAATTATAAAATATATTACATTTGTATCAATCATAAATTTCTTGATTTTGGATAAACTACTCGAAAAAAAAATAAGATCGCTTTTTAAAAAATGGTCAGGTAATGATATCGGCTCAATCACAGAGTTGCCATCATCAGGGTCATATAGGCAATATTTCCGCGTAAAATCAAAAGACATATCGGTAATTTGCGCCTATAATCAAGATGTGAAAGAAAATAATGCTTTCATTGTTTTCACAAATCATTTTCTTAAAAACAACTTACCTGTTCCCGGAATTTTTGCAGTAGATGAACCTGGTCATATTTATCTTCTTGAGGATCTTGGCGACATTACACTTTTTTCTCTCCTTAGTGAAACACACAGTCAGCAAGGCTTTACCGATGATTTCATTTCTATTTACAAAAATGTAATTGATATTCTTACAAAATTCCAGGTAGAAGCTTCAAAAAACTTTGATTATACTGTTTGCTACCCAAGAGCGCAATTTGATAAGCAATCCATGTTATGGGATCTAAGTTATTTTAAATATTATTTTCTTAAACTCGCTAAGATCAGTTTTGACGAGCAATATCTTGAAGACGATTTTCAAACTTTCACTGATTTTCTTCTCCGTACAAATTGTAATTACTTTTTATACCGCGATTTTCAGTCGAGGAATATCATGCTGAAAAATGGATCGCCATATTTTATAGACTATCAGGGCGGAAGGAGAGGTGCATTGCAATATGATATTGCCTCCTTGTTGTACGACTCAAAAGCCGATATTCCTCAAAACGTAAGGAATGAGTTACTCATGTATTACATAGATTCTTTAAGCAAGCATCTTACCGTAAATAAAAAAGAATTTATTGAATTTTATTATGGTTATGTGATAATACGCATTTTGCAGGCACTGGGCGCCTATGGTTTCCGTGGTTTTTACGAAAAGAAAGAACATTTTCTTCAAAGCATTCCTTATGCTCTTGATAATCTTTCATGGCTTCTGGAAAACATTGACTTACCTGTAAAGATTCCTGCGCTTATGGATGTATTACACAAACTTTCACAGTCAGACAAACTCAGACAGCTTGTTAAAACGAATTCTAAACTTAAAATTACAATAAACAGCTTTTCTTATAAAAACGGTATTCCTGCTGATATTTCGGGTAACGGAGGCGGTTTCGTTTTTGATTGCAGGTCGCTGCATAATCCGGGCAGATACGAAGAATATAAAACGCTTTCAGGAAAAGACAAGGAAGTTATAGACTTTTTACGCAAAGAGCCTGAAATGTATGAATTCATGAACCATGTTTATGGATTGGTTGATAGAACAATTCAAAATTTTCTTATCCGAAAATTTACTCATATTCATGTAAACTTCGGGTGTACCGGCGGGCAGCATCGTTCGGTATTCTGTGCAAATCTTCTCGCAGATCATGTGAATAAAAGTTTTGATATTGACGTAGAGCTTTATCATACTGAATTGGAAAAATCAAATTTCAAACTTTCATGAAAGCAATGATATTTGCAGCCGGAATGGGTACAAGGCTGAAACCTGTTACTGATTTCAAACCAAAAGCCCTCGCTGGAATAGAAGGAATTACTTTGCTTGAGATAGTTGTAAATAAACTTATCCATGCCGGAATAACGGATATTATTATAAATGTCCATCATTTCGCGGAACAGATAATTCAATTTCTGAAAGAGAAAAATAATTTTGGAATTAATATTTGTATTTCTGACGAAAGTGATGAATTACTTGATACCGGCGGCGGACTGGTTAAAGCATCATGGTTCTTCAACGATAACAACCCATTCATTGCATATAATGTTGATGTTTTAAGCGATATTGATATAGAAAATATGATTGAATCACATAAACAATCATGTGCGCTTGCTACCGTAGCTGTTAGGAAAAGAGAAACTACCCGTTATCTTTTGTTTGACGATATGTTGCATTTATGCGGATGGGAAAATAATAAAACCGGTGAAATAAAAATAATAAAAAGAAATCCTGATATTCTGATACCACTTGCTTTTAGCGGAATTCAAATTTTAAGCCCACAGATTTTCGCAAAGACAAAATTGAAAGGAAAATTTTCGATGATAGATCTTTATCTTGAACTTGCAGTTTATAATAATATTATCGGATTTGCTCATAACGAAGGATACTGGTTTGATCTGGGAAAGCCTGAAAATTTTGCTGAAGCCGAACTACTGTTGAAAACAGCATTGATGAATAATAAAAAAGTTTAAAGGGAAAAGTTATAAGGCATAAGGCAAAAGTTTGCGAAGCCTTATTGTGTAAGTGTTTTGCAAAAAATGTGTTCCCGATTGAATTAAAAGATTAAAAACAATTTTTCAAATGGATTATGATGAAAGGTACGTGTGGGATTAACTCTTTCGCCCTTTCAGGGCTTGGTATTGGAGCAATTTGTTTTATTCGTAGGGCAACGCCCTACGTTAATGTATTTAAACCCTTTCAGGGTTATAATACGGAAATATTTTTTAATTGTCAGAAATTATTCACTGGCACATCCATTCACTTCAGCGAATAATATTATACTTAATAAACAGCATGAATGAATAAAAAAAACTTACCAATTATTGTTTCCGTTATCCTGATCATATCAGCTATTATCCCATTCTTTGCCATTTCCTTTTATAACTATCCGTCAGCCGATGATCTGGTATATTCGGCAGATGTAAGGCTAATGGGACCATTTTGGTATATTAAGGATTCCTATATTAACTGGGGTGGGAGATATTTTAGCGCTTTACTCGAAGCAATTAATCCATTAGTTTATAATTTTTCTTTTGGTTATAAAGTATTACCTGTAATTTTTCTTATCCTGACATATTTAGGATTGTACTTTTTTATAAAAAAACTTATTGACCCGCAAATAAAGAAAAAAAATATTTTTTTTTATACAGCATTACTATTTGCCTTGATTTTACAGATATTACCTTCTCCTGTAGAAGGGTTTTATTGGATGACCGGCGCTATTGAATATACGACACCATTTATTATTATACTTTTTCTTTTTCCATACATAGTTCAAAATAATGATACCAATCTTAAATGGAATAATTATATTGTTATAGCCCTGCTTATACTCTGTATTGCCGGCTCAAACGAAATAGTAATTTTACTTGTTACAGGAATTACATTCCTACTCTGGATAGCAGAAATACTGACTAAAAAAAACATATTTAAAATTTCATTTATCCTGGTGTTTTCTATTATCGGGACATTGATAGTTGTTCTTGCTCCAGGCAACTACGCCAGGATGGATATGTTTTCAAAACACGGACAAATAATAGAATCAATAAGCGGCGCTTTAATATCTTTTATTAAAATTGCTTTAAACATTTTTGTTAAGCCATCATTTCTTTTGTTATCATTTGCCGCATTAGCTTATTTTTCAAAAAAATCTCTTAAAATCAAACACTCTCTTTTGGAATTAAAATATATTATTTTTCTTTATCCTCTTTTTTCAATACTAATTCTTATAAGCCTTTTGTTTCTGCCTTTCTATGCAATGGGAATTCAACCGCCTATGCATGTTAATAATATTATTTCTCTT
>CAINEZ010000692.1 GCA_903847905.1 uncultured Bacteroidota bacterium | reverse complement strand
TTTCCTGAGAGGGAACCCGAATAAATCATTCCATTTCTCATCATTGACCATCCTCAAGCCCGTTGCATAATCAAAGTAATCCTGGTTGAGCCAGATTGAGCCATCATCGCTTATGTCAACAAGGTGGCTCTTTATAGTGTTTATAAAATGTTCGACCCGCTCAGATTGCGGGTCGCCGTAAGGGGCAAGTCCCATAAGCTTATACTCGCCCGAATTGACCTTAAACCCGAGGTAATAGGTAAATGCGGTATATAAAAGACCGACAGAGTGTGGAAATTTCAGTTCTTTCAGAATTTTGATCCTATTCCCTTTTCCGTGGCAGATAGAAGCAGTCGCCCATTCCCCCACGCCATCAATCGTTAAAATTGCCGATTCATCGAAAGGGGAAGGGAAAAACGCGCTTCCGGCATGAGACAGATGATGTTCCGGGAAGAGCAGCTTAATCTTGTTCTGGTCAAAGCTGCCTATAGATGAAAGTTCATCCATGATAAGTTTCTTCAGCATTACCTTTTCTTTAATCCATACCGGTATTGCTGAAATAAAGGATCTTAAACCCCTTGGCGCAAAGGCATAGTACGTTTCCAGCAACCGCTCAAATTTCAGGAGCGGCTTATCGTAAAACACCACCGCATCAAGCTCATCAACAGAAATCCCCTCATTAGTAAGGCAGTACTTTATTGCGTTGGATGGAAAAGAAGGGTCTTGTTTTTTCCTCGTAAAACGTTCTTCCTGAGCAGCAGCAAGGATCTCGTCGTCCTTCAGGATAACCGCCGCTGAATCATGGTAATAAGCTGAAATCCCTAAAATATACATAATCTTCCGAAAAACCTATTTCCTCTTCTCATATTCTTTCACAAGGTAAAGATTGAAACCTTCCCGATGGTATCCTATAGGAATAGATGGTCAAGCCTAAGGGAAATCGAGGCATCGTGTATCTATTGTAAAAAGCTTTTGCGATCTCATTCAGCATTATACTCTTAAACCTCCCGAATTAGGTGGGGCTTTTCAGAAGGGAATCATTTCAATACTTTAATGCATATAATTCTATTTTACCATAGTTTTTAGAATATGCTACATAGATAAGTTTAGAGTTGGAATATCGTTTAAATGTCTGGTTAATGTTATAAATATTCTGAAAGATATTAGTTTCATCCTCTGAAAATGATATGAAATATTCAAATTCTGACGGCAATCGCTTAAGATCAATTGTGTGACCCCATTTATATTGAGTTGATTTAAATTGTGTTTTAGGTACAAACATCCAAAATCTGGTAGGTCCCATTACTTTTGCATTTTCAGGTATAATTATTCGAAGCTCTTTTTCAAGTAAGGAATTTACAGGCTCGTACTTTTTTATATCGTAGTAGATATTTGCAAAAAACGTAAGCATTAAGTAAAAAGAAATGGTAATAAGGATTGGCTTACTTGTTTTAGTATTTACTATGAAGGCAATATTAAGTATTGAAAAAATAAATGCATAATATATTGACCAAAAACAATCACGAGAGAAAAAAACTAATGATATACAAAAAACAAAACAACCCATTAAGGATGAATAAAAAGCCAATCTATTTTTCTTCTTAAGAAATAAACCTAACAGTAAAAGAAAAAATAAGGGCATAAAATAAATAATGTTTTTATTCATTATATAATAGTCTAAAATAACTTTTACGTTATTACCGATTTGATTCACGTAACCTGTATTAATTGCATTAACTCTTTTAAAAACCCAATCCGGTTTAACAGTACCGAGTAAATAAAAAGAATTAAGAAAAAATACTGCAAAAGAAATAATGACAGGAACTGTAAAAACAATTAGCGGTACTATTCTTTTGTTCTTTAAAGAATGAATAAATAACATAAGACCAATTGCAAATGAAACGCTTAAGGTAAATGGGTGAGCTAAAAAGCCTAATGCACAAAACATTCCTGTTAATAAAATACTTTTGATAGAAAGAGTATTGATGTATTTAGTAAAAAAGAGCATGGAAAGCAACACGAACAGAATAGCCCATGATTCAGGCCTTACATATCGAAAAACAGAATGGTAAAGAGGTATCGCCATCAGTGCAAATACACTAAAAATAGCTGCATTATTGGGCAATTTTAATTGTTTCAGTATTTTGAACAGGACTGCTATGGAAAACAAACCGGCCAATACAGATGCAAATCGGGCTACGAAAATAGAATAGCCAAAAACAGCAAACATAATCCCCTGAATAAAGGGAAACAAGAAGTTTAGATCGCCGCTTTCTCCCACGTTTGTATTACGAATCCATTGTCCTTGTGAAAAATTGTAGGCAGAGTTAGCGTAGTGGGCTTCGTCATTTATTATTGGACGCCAGTCAGTAAGTGCCGGCACCTCGATCATCAAGAACAGAACGCAGCTAATAACAATAATAAGAACATTATTGTTTAATGCTTTTTTTAATATGGCAAGTAGTTTGGACTTCATTGCTAACCCTTCACCATGCTTATGCCAATACGCAGCCAATAAAATAATTCCTTTAAATTGTTCAATTTTCTGATTTCTTTAAGTATATAACATGGCCGTGAATAAAACCTTTTCATAAAATGACTTTGAATATCTTTTAAATCATCTATTCCCAGGGATAGATGCTCAAATCCCCATGAAGGCGTGCCTCCATAAAGTACAAACTCATCCCATTTCTCTTTGCCAAGGTAACCGCCTTCTTTCATAATTCTATGAAGTTCTGTACCTGGAAAAGGGGCTGTCAGAGAAAACGCAACCAAATCAGGATCCAATTCCATAATTAAATCCATAGTAGCTTTTATATCGTCCATTGTCTCTAAAGGATGATTGCCCAGCATAAAAGTAGCTTCGAGGTAGCGCAGATTA
>CAINEZ010000691.1 GCA_903847905.1 uncultured Bacteroidota bacterium | reverse complement strand
TTATATAAAGACATTGAAAATATTGTTTCTTTGGTTGATCAAATTCTTCTCCTTAAAAAATATAATCCAATTGAAGACACTTTCAACTTAGAAACAGAAATAGACAAACTTATTTATACTCTTTACGGATTAACAGAGGAAGAAATTAAAATTGTGGAGGGAGTATAATCTTGAATTTGATAGATATGAACATTAAGAATATGTTTTTTTATTAATTTATTTATTGAAAATGATTTATTTGACATTTGATAGTAATATTTGGATATACTCCTTAGATGATTCATGGAGAATTGAAAATCAACTTGATTATATAGAGCAATGGATTAATGATGGTCTCGTAACGCTATTATTACCTGAAATAATAATCCAAGAGTGGAAAAAAAATGAACCGAAACAGGTCTTGCATAGAGAGAAAATATTAAACGACTTCTTTAAAACGGCTGAAGAAATTTTGCCTTCTGCTTTTTTCTCTGATTACAAGAGTCTTGAAATCCAACGAACAATAATTAATAACCAATTGCAAAGAGTCAATAGTGTTTTAGAGAAGGCAACTTTGATACCGATTGACTCTGAAATTGAGAAAAAAACTATTAGAAATGGGATAGATAGAAAAGCACCTTTACATAAAAAAAGTAGTGTAGCTGATGCAATTATCGTATATTCTCTAATAAAATATGCAGAAGCTAATCAAGGTAATTTCTTTTTCTTTATTTCTAATAATGATTCTGATTTTTATGAGAAAAAAAACATTCATAGTGATCTAAAACCAGATTTTGAACGACTTAATATTAAAGCCTATAGAAATTTAGAGCATTTAAATGCTGATCTAAAAACTTTCTATGGATTATCTGTAAATTCAGATTTTGAACAAATAAGAAAAGATCGAATAAAACGAAAAATAAAAGACCAGATATACAATCCAGAATATCTAGAAATTTCTGCCGATAGCAAAAGTTCCTTTATACAAAATATTGGGATGTTAGATGTTATTCTCAATGAACCAAAGCCAACAAAAGAACAAATAATTTTTACCTTAGCTTTAGTTGATTCTGACGAAAGTTATTCTGATTACTTTTATAATAAAGTTGATAATAGTGTATGGTTTAAAATATTAAAAGCTAAAGGTGTTTTCTATCCTCAAAACAATCCAGGCATAATTAAACTTAATGAAGGCGTCAACTTTCCATTGTGGAAACCATTAATCTATTTACACAAACTTTCAATAAAAATTAAAAATGGACATGAATATCAAATTATTGAAGAAATAATTTCATTAATAAAAAGTGTTTCCGAAAGACCTAATGATAATTATAGAACATGGTATTTCATAATTAAAATATTAAGTAATTTACCAAAAAATAAAATTGCGAAAGAAATATTAATTTACATTCCAACGTGGTTAAGCGGTTCCACTGATAGAATGATGCAAACTTCTGAACTGTGTGAAAAACTTTTACCTAAATTTCTAACTGACATACCGTCTAATGAAAATGTAGAAAAAGCGGAAATTATTCTAAAATATCTTTTTACAATTGAGAAAGGAGATCATCTAAAACTAAAAAGTAATAGAAGTTTCTAT
>CAINEZ010000690.1 GCA_903847905.1 uncultured Bacteroidota bacterium | reverse complement strand
CCAAATGCATCGGTAACGTATATAAATAGTTCCCTTGCTTCCGTAGAAAAAATTATATAGCCGAAGCAATCAGATGCAGGATTGGGATAAATATTGATAATTTCAATTAAATTATTTTGGCAGTTAACTGCAGTAATGCCGGAATATGTATATGAACCGTCGAAATCGGTTTGCTTTAAACGATAATAAACGATATCATTATAGGAATTTGTATCGGTATAATTATAATTGACCAATGTGTTACTGTTACCCATGCCGTTGATCGTAGCAATTGTTGCCCATTCATAGGCATTAACACTTCTTTCCAAAGTAAAATAGTCGTTATTTGTTTCGGAAGCTGTACTCCATGTAACAAGAATACTTTGATTTTGACACGAAGAGGTAAAATCAAGCAGTTCAATCGGGAGCGGGTTACTTTGTAATACCAAAACATAAGGCGAAAACTGAGATAATACTGTTTGCGTTGTTACAGAACCTGCAACACCGGTAGTGTTAATTCCATTTGTTCCGGTAGCTGTATAAGTTCCATTGCCACCGCTATTTCCATCATCCCAATAAGTACCGTTCCAATGCTGCACTGCAATTGCAGTTAGTGGTTCAGCGGTAGTATTTTCATCGCCACGATATGAAAAAGTAGCATTTGCGGTAACTGCTGCTCCAAAAGTATAAATATCCCACCACCTGTCAATAACTGATGATTGTGAAGCATCTATACCTAAAGGATTATTTAAATTAGTTACGACAGCCACTGTACCGGCATCACTTAAATCCGCCCAGGGCCTGTTATCTTTAATACTCGTACTCGTTCCCCAAGTGGAGAAAGCAACATTTGCAGTTCCTGTTGTTCTGCTAAAAATGAAAGGAATATAAACAGTATTGCTGTAACCAAAAGGAATTCTAAAATTTGCCGAACTATTTATATTATTCCATTTGACATAGTTATATTGACCTTCGGAAATTACCCAGCCCTTATAGCTTGATGTTGCAGGGTCGGTGGTAAGTTTTATATCGGCTATAGCAGCAGCGCCAACGGCAACATTATTAACATTTAAATAAACCGGAGTTGTTTGCGTACCTCCGTTCATTACAACATAAACACCTGTAGTAAGACTGGAATTATTGATAACCAGTTGCGCAAACGATGAAAAATAAAAATTGAATAATAAAAATGTGTAGAGTAATTTTTTCATATTGTTTTTTTTACTCTTATTGCTTAGGTTTATTCGATACTGCGCACCGTAAAAAGAGGAGTATAAAACACGCAATACAAATTTTTGTATGTTGAACGCAGGTAATGAAATTTTTGATTGGCGGAAAAATATTGCAGGAAAGGCTGAAAGCTGACTTTGTTGAGTTTTAAAAAAAAATTGACTTTTAAGGTTTCCTGGTGTGTGTGTGTGTGTGTGTGTGTGTGTGTGTGTACAGCCACGCGGGTTTGCGAAGGAGGTTGTACAACCCGCCTGAATGCCGCAGTCGGGCTGGTTACGGGATAAAGAAGAAATAATGTTATATATGAAGAAAACAGGCATTTATTTATTGTTAATATTATTTCATCGCAAAGATATAAATTTTTGTTTTCAAAATAAAATATTTCGGCGCATAAAAAAAATATTTAGCCTTACCTATTGCAAAAAGTATAAGGTTCCAAATAAATTATTGTAAAAAAGAATTATGAAAAGTGTTCAGAAGTGAAGTTATCTGTGGAATGCAAGAAGCAAAATCCCTCTACCTCCTACCTATTTATTGAAAAATGATTAACTATCCTATTAGCAAACCTTCTATTCTTACTTTATAGCTTCCGTCTTTTAACTTTGTAACGGCATTAACTAAACCGCTATGCCTCCATTGAAGCATACAGCGGCGAGGCAAAAACCAATACCTTACACCAAGTTTTATTTCTTCTTTCGATTCTTTTATAATTCCTTCATAAGCCTGGGAAACATAATAACCAATATCAACAAATCCTTCAGTGCGTGGTTTCAATGGACCTGTAACATTCCAATATATTACGCCATTCCTTGCATCAACAGATGAAACAACACCGCAATGAGTAATAGGGCAACCACACGACATTCCCATAGGACGACCTATCATTACATCTCCTTTTTTTACACCAAGTTCTTTTACCAATGTCGGATTATATGGCAGAATTGTTTCTTTTGGACCCGGTTCATTTGGAAAACAATCTAAAATAAAATCAAAATCTCTTTTTAAATTATCCTTCCACCCTAGTTTATCACCCATGCCTGCACCTTCTTTGGCGCAAATGAAGCAGGCTTTTAAATCAGTTTTATTATCTAGTTTATCTGCAATGTGAATACATTTCTTCAGTTCATCTTCACCAATATCAACCACATTTGCAAAATCATTGCAAGTTTTGTAACCACAAGCTCCGCAATCTAACTTAGGGAGCAATTCCATTGTTTTTGTTAATGTTTCCATGATATTAAATATTTGAAAAAATTGATTTTAATTTATTTAATTCCCGTGATAATATTTCCAGAAAATATGTAAGGTCATTTTCTGTGTTGAATCTTCCAAGACCTATTCTTATTGCACCTCTTGCTTCAAACTGGTCTTTGCCAATTGCCTGTAACACATGCGATGCACTTTTTGTAGTATCATTATTTGAACAGGCAGAACCTGCCGAAACAGCAATTCCCTTTTCATCAAGTAACAGTAAAAGTCTTATCGTTTCGCCCTCCAATCCGCTGATAGCAAAATTCAAATTATTCGGTAAGCGATGTGTCATGCTTCCATTGATATAAAAGCCGTCATATTTTTTTTGCAATTCTTGTATAATTTTATTTCTAAGAGTTGCGAGCCGCTTTGATTCTGTTTCCATTTCATTCATACATAATTCGGCTGCTTTTACAAAACCTGCAATCCCGGGTATGTTCTCAGTTGTTGAGCGCAAACCAAATTCCTGTCCGCCTCCATGAAGTAAGGGAATAATATTAGTATCTTTTTTCACATACAAACATCCAGCTCCTTTGGGTCCATATATTTTATGGGCATTAAGCGACATCAAAGAAATATTATTGGACACAACATCAATAGGAATTTTGCCAAACGACTGGCAGGCATCTGTATGAAAATAGACATTTCTATCCTTACATATTTTCCCTATTTCTTCAATCCATTGAATTGTGCCAATTTCATTGTTTGCATGCATTACGGAAACAAGAATGGTTTTGGGGTTGATATAGCTATTTAATTTTCCCAGGTCAATAAAACCATCTTTATCAACAGGCAAATAAGAAATAAAAAATCCCTGTGTTTCAAGCCATTTGCAGGTATTCAAAATACAGTCATGTTCAATTGCAGAAACAATTATATGGTTTCCTTTGTTTCTGTTAGCAAATGCAATTCCTTTCAAAGCAAGGTTATTAGCTTCTGTACCGCCTGATGTAAAAATAATTTCTTCACTTTTAGCATTTATAAAACCTGCAAGCTTTGAACGTAAATTTTCTAATGATTCTTTAGCTTGAGTACCGAAAGAGTGCAAACTAGAAGCATTACCGAAAAAATCAGATAAATAAGGCATCATTGCTTCTATAACCCTGCTGTCTATTTTAGTTGTTGCAGCGTTATCAAGATATATTTTTTTTGTATTATTCGCCAACATAGAATAAATCATTTTCCATTGTACGAAGGACTCCGAAATGATTTTTCGCCCCTATTTCTTTTTTTCCTACGCAAATTGTACATGTTCCTACAGGCGGATTACCTTTAAGAAACATTGGATGTTCAATGTCTTTTGATTTTAATATATCTCTTACAATAGGGTCAATTCCTATCCCGTATAAGGCATTGCTTTCAACAACAGTAATTTCTTTTGCCGCCTCAAGTATTCTGTATCTAAAGACTTCACGTTCTGCCTGTGAAACCAAATCAATCTTTGTGATCACACTGATATCGGCTAATGTAAGCATCGGTCCGATTTTCCTGGGTAAATTCATCCCGCTTGTTGCTTCAAGAACAACAATACCAAGCGAATTTTCGATGTACGGTGAACATCTTAAACAAAGCCCTGCAGTTTCTACAAACAAAAAATCTGCGCCTTTCTGTTCAGCCCATTCAACTACTTCGTCCAATACCACTACATTACAATGATCGGGACAAAGTTCGCCTGAATATATTTTTTTAGTAGGAATATTAAATTCTCTTTTTAGTTGTTCATCTTCATCTGCATACAACACATCAATTTTTAAATAAGCAGGTTTAAAATTCTTTTTAATTATCCTGCGAACAACCTGTCTTATTACCGTTGTTTTACCGCAAGTTGGAGGTCCCGCAAAAATTATTAGTTTCATGATTTTCTTCTTTTTAAATAAATTTTATAACTTGCTGCCAAATCTTCAATTTGTTCAGCGAAAATACTATCTGTTATTTCCTCGCCGGCCCTGATAAGTTTTCGAAATTCGAGCATAACATCATCAATTTTTTTCAACCCAATAGCTGCCACTTTTTCTTCAGCATTGGTTGTAATCATTTTTTGCATTGCTCCGTTTTTCATAATTATTCTGAAGTCCGACAGCAATGCTATTCGTGGGTCATGAGTAACGAAGACAAATATTTTTTCGTACTTTTTTAATAGTTTAAGGGCTTTGGTTCTATGAATCCCTGCATTTTCAATTTCATCAAGAAGAATAATAGGTGAGTTTCCAATAATAACTGCATCAGCAATCAATAAAGACCTTGTTTGTCCTCCTGAAAGTTCTGTCATTGCTGTTTCTCTTATAATTGCCTCACCTGTTAATTGGTTTGCAAAATCAAGCGTTTCTTCAATCATCAATTCCGCAGAATCAGAGCCTCTTATTTTAGCATGAATTTTTAAAAATTCACCAACAGGTAAGTCAGATAAAAAATTTGTGTGTTGAGAAATAAGAGCAATCGGGTGTTTTGAAGGATCAAATGAAAAGTCGTCAGGAATTGGCTCATCATTTATTAATATTCTTCTTTCTGACGGAGTGTTATTGTTGGCGAATAATTCAATATCGTTAATTAAAGTTGTTTTTCCGCAACCGGTAGGACCAACTATACTTATTATATCTCCCATTTTTAAATCGAACCTTTTAACTTTTTCGGGTTGACCATCTTTGCCAATGCCTCCTATTACAGTGATTTTTGCGATTTCCATATTTTATAATTTATATTTTATTTATTACCTCTCGGAATTGTCGACAAAATTATTCAAACAAATAATGCGGCTCAATGCAAGAGGGGTCTAATAATTCATATATTAAAATGAAACAATTGATTTTAAAAAGTGAAAAAGTGCATTTTTTTTAAACAAAAAAAAATCATATTTTTGAAAATCAAAGTAATAATCAAATGGAAACAAAAAATATTATATTAACTGAAGACTGTTTAGAATGTCTTTTTAAGACTACTTGTAATCAAACAATCAGTCAAGAGGATTTTGATTTTTTGTTTCAAAGTACCACACAACAAAATTATAAGAAGGGCGAGGTGATATTAAAACAGGGATTGAAAACAAATAATCTTGTTTATTTATTGAAGGGAATCGTAAAATTTAATTATGAAGATGAGAATAAAAAAAATTTAATATTGACCATAACAAAAGCGCCTACTTTGTTAGGTTTAGCAAATATACTTAATGAGGATGTAAGCATATTTTCAATAGTGGCAATTGAAGAAAGCAGGGGATGTTTAATTGATTTAGATAAATTAAAAATGCTTGCATTGAACAATCGTTTGTTTATGCTTAACATTTTAAAAATGTCAACAGGAATGTTTCGCAGTTCAATATTTAATTTTATAAGCCTTGCGCATAAACAGGTAAATGGGAGGATAGCAGATATTTTAATTAATTTAACAAAAAATGTTTATCAAAATAATTCTTTTATCTTATCTATATCAAGACAGGAATTTGCAGAATATGCGGGCTGCTCCAAGGAAAATGTGATTCATACTTTACGAAATTTCGACAATGATAATATTATTAAAATTAGCGGGAAAAGCATTAAAATACTTAACTTGGATAGGCTTATTAAAATTAGTCAGGTCGGGTAACCAATAAAATTCTTATAAGAATAATTCCGTGAAAAAGAAAATGGATAAGATTTAAGAAGATTTTCCTATTTATTAATCTGGTTATATTTAGAGGAATTTGACGGGTCAATTTCCTTGCATATCGAAACTACTTTGGTCTTATCGGAGGGACTTGTGCTTGCGCTTGAATAAATATTTACAATTTCATCAGCTTTTGCGTTAAAGAAAAGTTGCATAAGATAAGAACCCTGTTTTTCTTCATGCGCCGATTTCAGTTTATCCATAGCAGCAGTAATTGATGCTTTAGCTGTTGCGGCATTATCCACCAGCATATCAAGTCCTTTTCTGTGATAATTGTAAATGCTTTCTCTTATAGGTGAGTAAATATTATTAAGCAGATTTTCTATAAGCCAGAATCTGTTTTTTTGTGATGTGCTTTCAAAAGCCTTCCAACCTGGTTCTGCTGCACTCTGTGCATTTGTAATTATTGTTTGAGCTTTTTCATAAAACGGAGTACCGCCTTTAAGTTTATATGAGTCGAAATCAAGCCCGATAATCAAATAGGCATAATATCCTAGAACTGAAGTAAGATTTGAAGTAAATGAACTCTCGTTAAAATCAAGCGCCTGATATTCCTGATAAGTAAACTGCAGATCCTTATCAATAAGATTTAGCATTACAGAATTATAGGAACTTTTATAAATGGGTCTTCTTGACTGAACCTGAATTGTTCCTTTAAAAACATCAGCGCTTCTATCGGAAATAGTAATAAGTATTGTGCATTCAATTCTCTCTTCCGTTGAATATGTATAATTAGTCCACTTCCTTGAATTCATAAATTCATAAATAGCTGCTTGCAATGTTTCATATATTCTTTTATCGCTGCTTTGTATTTGAGGAGTAGCAACCGATACAATACAATTAAGCTCCTGGGCAAAGCCTGAATAAATAAATCCGATTAATAAAATTAAGACAAAAGCAATTTTTCGCATATCAATATTTATTGAAGTAATTAAGTAAGTTCTATGATTTTTTTAACAATATCTTTTGCCACTTCTGTTTTTTCTTTCAAGTCAAATTTAGTTATTTTATTCTTATTGTCAATAATAGTAATTTTATTTGTCTGATGCCCAAAGCCGGCACCTTTTTCTTTTAAAGAATTAAGAACGATGAAATCTAAGTTTTTATTATGCAGTTTTTTCTGAGCGTTTTTAATTTCATCATTTGTTTCGAGCGCAAACCCAACCAGTATCTGACTTTTACGCTTTTTCCTGCCGAGTTCCGAAAGAATATCTTTTGTTAGTTTTAGTTTTATATTAAGTACGTTTTCTGATTTTTTGATTTTTTGTTTTGAAACTTTGTAGGGAGTATAATCTGCTACTGCCGCTGCCATAACAGTAATGTCGGCTATAACAAATTCTTTTTCACATTCAATGAACATTTCATCTGCTGAAACTACATCTATTCTTTTTATTGCAGGGTTAATAATTTCAAATTTATTAGGACCTGTAATCAAAGTAACATCTGCGCCTTCATTTGCAAGTTCTTCGGCAATAGTAATTCCCATCAAACCCGATGAATGATTTCCGATAAAACGAACAGGGTCTATTGATTCGTATGTTGGTCCGGCAGTAACAAGCGCTTTTTTACCTGAAAGTTTTATTTTTTTTTTAATATCTTTTTCTATAAAAGAAAGGATATTTTCAGGTTCAGCCATTCTGCCTTTTCCTTCATAACCACAGGCAAGATAGCCTTCTTCCGGATCAATTACTTCAATGCCATTATCTTTAATGTATTTCAGATTTTTTTGGAAAGCAAAATGTTCATACATTTTGACGTTCATCGAAGGAGCGATGTAAATTTTCCTGTTAAAAGCAAGCAATGAAGCGGAAAGTGCATCATCAGCTATTCCATTGGCAAGTTTACCAATAATATTGGCTGTTGCCGGAGCTACAATATAAATGTCACCCCAGTCAGAAATAGAGACGTGTTCAGCGGAATAATCATTCTCGTTGCTGAAAAGATCGTAATAAAGTTTATTTTTAGAAAGTGTTTCTAAAGTAATTTTCGTAACAAATTTAAGGGCATTTTGAGTAGTAACAACTCTAACTTCAGCGCCGGATTTTACCAGAAGCCTTATAAGGATTACTGATTTGTATGCAGCAATTCCTCCACTGATTCCGAGTATAATGCGTTTGCCTTTCAGCATAGGAATTTCTTACTTTGAAATAGTTTCTTTCCCGGGATTCCTAAAATAAATCTGACCGTTTAGGAATTCATGAATAGCTATAAGGGTAGGTTTTGGAAGATTTTCATAATACTTGGCAATTTCTATTTGCTCCCTGTTTTCGAAAATCTCTTCAAGGTTATCAGTAGAAGTAGCAAATTCAGAAAGTTTACCATTAAGTTCTTCTTTTATTTCAAGGGCAATTTGATTGGCTCGTTTAGAAAGCACTACCATGGTTTCATAAATATTTCCTGTTGGTTTAACAAAGTCTGTAACCTCTCGTGTAACTGTGCTAGTTTCAGTTTTTACTTTTTTATAATCCATGGTTTTT
>CAINEZ010000689.1 GCA_903847905.1 uncultured Bacteroidota bacterium | reverse complement strand
GTTCCTTAAAAAACCTATTTTTGCATGGAGAGTTGTTGAAGCCGTTCCAGTTTATCAATTTAAATTGTTTTAAAATTTAGTCGGACACTAATGTTTTTTTTTCATTCTTTCCCACACTATTTCCGCAATATCTTTCACTTCAGTATAAGCGCCATTTGCAAGAGTTTTTTTACATAAAGGGCAGGCGGTAATTATATAATCGGGTTTTTGTTTTTGTAGTGCGGTGAGCGTATCTATACGTATCAGGTTTCTTTGAACAGAAGAAAGTTGTAATCCACCCATACTGCTTCCGCAACACATACTTAATTCTTCCTGTTGCTTGATATTTTGTAGGGTAACAACTTTACTTAAAAGTTTTCTTGGCTCTTCATATACATTGCAACCACGTCCTAGTTCGCATGGATCGTGATAAACGGCTTTCAGGTCGGATTTGTTTAATTTTATTTTGCCTTCTTCCGCAAGTCTTAGTATGAACTGGCTGTGGTGAATAACTTCAATATTTAGAAGATAATCTTCTTTAAATACTTTAAGGCATATAGGACAGGATGTTACCAATGTAGTGGCTCCTGAATCTTTGATAAGATTACTGTTCTTTTCTATTAATTTATGCGCTTTTAAAATTTCACCAGCCATCATTAAAGGTCGACCACAACAGATAGTTCCGTCTTTATCAAGGAACAAATAATCGGTTTTCGATTCCCTGAAAATGGCTTCCATAGCAATTTTTATTGTTGGTGTAAGATGTGTCATACATCCTGCAAAATAAATTACAGGTGCTTTTTTTTCGATCGTAGGTGACAGATAATCAAAGTTATAGTTTCCTGTTGAAAAGCCAAACCTTTTGGATATCCTTATATTATTAAGGTTGATACCTACGGGACAAAATTCCTGGCATCTTCCGCAAAGCAGACAATCATAAGTTTTATTCTCTTTTATATTTTTATGTCTTATGGATTGAAGAAAATAAACGCTCTGTGTATCTTTGATACGTGCAGACGTAAGAAGCTGACATTTATCAATACAAATACCACATCGGGAACAAGCATTAACTTCAATTGCTGAAAAAGAATTATATACCTTACAATTTTTAATTCCGAAATTTCGTAAAAAAATCAGCACGACTTCTGTGAAAATGTGCATATACCTTGAAAAAGGGAGGGCGATAAAAAATATTCCGAGCACAATAGAATAAGTCCACCACGTTAAATATGAAATATTTTGTAGAGGAAGAAATGAAGCAAAAAAAGTTCCTGCGTTGCCTGTTAAAAAACCTCCGTTGTGATAAATTCCGGAAGTAAAACTTTCAGCAAGAAAACGTAATGGGAAAATAAGCCATAGTGTGATTAGCGCCATCCAGTCGCCGATCTTTAACCTAGTGGTTTTTTTCATTCCAAAAAATCGCGAATAAATTCTTTTAATAAGAGCAAGAGCAACACCCGAAAGTATAAATAAAAGAAGAAAATCCATAAGAAATTGAAATTCATTTGCCCATCGGTACATCGAAATATCGTGATTAAAGAATTTGAAGAAAATCGGCTCGTAAGGCGCATTGAATGGTCTGTGTGTGTGAATTTTAGATTCAACAACCCCGCTTATTATAAGTAACAACCAACCAAAAGCCAGACTCATGTGCATATAACCAAGCAGTGGGTTTATTCTGAAAACCTTACGATGTAACAGGCTTTCAAGAAAAACTTCTTTTAAGGCTTTAAAAATCTTTATACTGAAAATTCCCTTTAAAATTTTAAATTTATCAGAATTGTTTAAAGTAAAAATCCAGAAAAGGTATTTATAAGCAAGGATAATGGCTAAAATACTTGCGCCTGCACTAAACGGTATAACAAAAGGATCGTAATTCATATTGAGAACTTTTCTAATGCCTGATTGATTTTTAATATTACATTACGAGTGTTGACTCCTCTGGGGCATGCCAGCGAACATTTTCCACAAAACATACATTGCGCAATTTCTTCCCTTATTCCTGATATTTCTCCTCTTTTAACCAACAACATGATTTTGCGAAGGTTTATTTCGGCGAAGTTTCCCGCGCTGCAGGTAGCCGTACAGGTGCCACAAGACATGCAAATATTAAAAGATGGCTCATGGGTTTTGACATAATTGGCTATTCTTCTGTCAGCCTTATCAAAATCAATTTGCCTGTCTTTGCTTATTGTATAACCGAAACTCTTCATGATTATATATGTGTGATTCTTTTTTCAATTTCGTAACCTTCAAGATAACTTGCGGTCATCATGGCAGCGGCCCGGGCATCAACAAAAACATTATTGATGGTTCTTGGAGCTATGCAGCATCCTGCAAAAAATATTCCGGGAATATTTGAAACCGTTGTCATTGTATGTTGGTCCTGGCTTTTAAAAAATCCGTTTGGTCCAAAGTTTAATCCCAGCATTGTTCCTATCTTTTTTGTTCCTGACGAAGGCACCATTCCAACCATAAGAACCAGCATGTCAACGGACATACGCAGTGGTCTTCCGGCTAAGGTATCTTCAACTTTTACCAATAAAGAACCATCTATATTTTCGCAGGCTTCCGACAACCTTCCGCGGATAAAATTCACAGCATGTTTTTCCTGTGCCTGCCGGTAAAGTGTTTCGAAATGCATCCCGAACATACGAAGGTCCATATAAAAGCAATATACATCAGCCTCGGGGATTTTCTCTTTAATTTCAATGGATTGTTTTACAGCGGTAACACAACAAACCTTAGAACAATATACATTTCCGATCTTTTCATCTCTTGAACCTACGCAATGAATAAAACCAACTCTTTTAGGAACTTTACCATTGCTTGTCAATATTGGTTTTCCCGATAAAAACATTTCTTCAAGTTCTGCAGAAGTAATAACATTGTCGTAAATACCATATCCGTATTCTTCTTTTTTACGTGCATCAAAAACATCATAACCTGTTGCCACTATTACTGCCTCAGACTCATAACTATTTCCACCGGAAAGAGTTACTTTGAAAATTTTGCCTGTCCTTGCGGTATCAACAATTTCAGCATTTGTAACAACATTTACTTTTGCAAGATCAATTCCTTTATCCAGAAAATCAATTACATCTTTCCCGAGACGCATTGTAGGGAAAAGCTTTTCCCACTTGAGTAAATGACCTCCAAGTTCATTGTTCTTTTCTAATAAGGTAACATTATAACCCATTGCAGCGAGGTTTGTGGCTGCCTCCATGCCTGCTATACCGCCGCCTATTACTATTATTCTTTTTTTATTCATGAAATATTTTTATTGAGATATTTGATAATATTATTAAAATATTTTTACCACTTAGACACTTAGCACACTAAGAAGCACTAAGTGAATCTAAGTGTTCTTAGTGTTTATTTAACATTAATTTAACCAGTTGTGCATTGATATATAATTTATTGATTGTCAGACCGAGTTTATCGAGGTCATATTTCGATATGGCTTCGATAAACTCAGCCTGACATTGCTCAATATGACACTTAATCAATAATCAATTAGTGTCTCAATAACAAAAGGCGTTAATTTATTTAAGATATAACATTTCATCAAACTTTTAATATTGCTGGTTTTTCGGGAACTCCAAGAGAATTTCCATTTTTATCTAAATACTTTTTCTTTGGATCATATTCAATTCCTATTTTGTCAAGCAATGGTTCGCATGAGACCTGGTGCATCTGTAATCCAAGGTCCCATGGGTTGTAACCAAGAATCAATCCTGCAAGTTCTTCATAAGTAAAAACAGGAATTCCATGCCCGTCCTTACCATAAGTCTTGCCTTCAAGTTCGGCTATTGCATATTGCCATTTATCAAGAAACAT
>CAINEZ010000688.1 GCA_903847905.1 uncultured Bacteroidota bacterium | reverse complement strand
GGATTAGGAAATATATTAAATTCATCATTGCTTAATTTCTTTTCAGTAACCGCAGTAATGCCAAAATCTATTAGTTTTGAACGAAAAACTCCCTTGTTACTCCCAATAAATACATAACTTTTGCTTAATAATAATGTGTTCATCCAACCTGGAGGTAAACCGGAATTTATTATTTCCCAATTATTTCCATTATCAGTGGATAGAAATATATCACCTGAAGTACCTGAAAAAATAAAATTATTGTCAATTGTCAAAGATAATACCATAAGATTAGATAATCCGGTATTTTTTGGTAACCAATTATTACCATAATCAGTTGAAACGAATAGACCACCACCATATGTACCAACAAATAGATTATTACCATTTGAAACAATTGTCCTTATTCCTGTATTACTCAATCCAGTATCTCTTTTAATCCAACTATCTCCGTTATCAGTTGTGAGGAATACACCATCCTTATACGTTCCAACAAACAGATTACTGCCAATTGATGTGATTGTAACAACTTCTGATTTAGTAGAATTAAGATTTTTTTTCAACCAGTTTTCACCATTATCCGTTGAAAAATAAACTCCACCTTTTGTACCGGCAAATATCTTATTACCTACAATAGCAAAAGAATATATTGATGAGTCTGTGATTCCATTATTTTTTTTATCCAGTTATTGCCATTATCCTCTGAAAGAAACACTCCACTATAGTTTCCAGCAAAAATGTAATTATCTTTGACAGCTAAGGTTGAAATAAATAAATTAGTTAAACCAGTGTTTTGACTAACCCAGCTATTGCCATTATCATTAGAAATATAAACACCGGAACCATAGACTCCAGCAATTATGTTGTCACCTGATAAAACCAATGCTGTTACATTACCGCTCAAACCATTATTACAATCTTCCCATTGAGCATTAGTTACATAACATGATATAATTATTAACAAAAATAAAATCAACTTTTTCATTTGTTCCCCAATCTTTTTAATAAATTTTTTACTTGTTTTATTGAAATTTTTCAGTATCAATTTTTTACAAATATTTTACAAGAATTGTCAATTTTTAGAAAATACGTACCACATAATAGTGTTTCAATATTAATTGTAAAATCTTTATCCTCAACAACATATTCACATACTTTTAAACCAAGCAAATTAAATATTTCAACTTTATTTTGGATAAATTTGTTATTAAATACTAATGATAAATTTTTATTTGCAGGATTTGGAAATACTTCAAATAAATTATTTTCTACATTCTTTGAATCAACACTTGTTATTTCACTTATTTTAGCTCTACTAATACCCGTACTTGTACCTGCGTAAACATATTTATTATTGTTTGATAAGCAATAAATCATTTTGCTTAATAAGCCACTATTCTTTGCAATCCAGTTATCACCTTTATCAGAAGATACATAAACACCTTTATAATCATTACTTCCGGCAAATATGTTATTATCAGAAAAAGTTATGGCACCGATATTACTAATATTTTGAGGTGTTTTTTGTATCCAATTTTCTCCAAAATCATTACTAACATATATGCCAAATGTTGCGGCTGCATAAGCAATATTTTCATTGATATTTATTGAATTTATAGAAATAAAGCCTCCTACATCTGGTAAGCCATTATTTTTAGGAAACCAGGTATTACCGGAGTCAATTGACACAAAAATACCTTTTTGAGAACTACCAGCAAAGACTTTATTACCTGTTACATTTAAAGTAAATATTGTTGTATCGGTTAACCCAAAGTTCTTTTTAGTCCAGGAAGCACCTTTATCAGTGGATAGAAAAACTCCTCTACCATAAGTACCAGCAAATATATTATTACCACTTAATGCAAAACAATAAACTGGCTGATCAGAAAACTGATTTTGTAATTCATTCCAATTTTCGCCATAATCAGTTGATAAATAAACCCCTTTTTGTTGTGTACTGGCTAAGATATTTTTCCCGTCTATCAATAATCGAAATACATTTGTATCAACTAATCCTGTATTTTTTTTCAACCAATTATCACCATCATCTGTAGAGAAGAAAACGCCACTACTTGTACAAGCGAAAATATTATTTCCATCTACATAAAGGCCTGATATAAAGCCATTATAAGTACCAAGATTACATGTTTCCCATTGTGAATACGATATTTGCACTAAAACAAAGAATAAGAAAAATAGACATTTTTTCATAATTACAACCCTTATTATTATATTAAATAAATTATTCTTGAAATTTTTAATTCTTTACGAATAGCTTAATTTGTTTACCAATTTTTAAAAATTGAACGCCATTTGTTTT
>CAINEZ010000687.1 GCA_903847905.1 uncultured Bacteroidota bacterium | reverse complement strand
TTTAAATTGTATTTTACCAATTGATATATTTATATACGTATATAATGTAATATATGAATAAAACCATATATACCCTTTCATTTCAGGTTTGCAAAAATGATTGAAGTGTGCAATAAAGATAATAACAGGTTTGAAGTTTTTTTTTTTACAAACCTAATACGTATCGGTACAATTATAAAATACGGATAATTTACTATTTTTTGCTTCCAGAAAATAGAGCTTGCTTTCAAGATTTGGGTGGCACAAAAGGATTGTCTTTGATACCTTTTTTAACAGAAAAAATATTAGAAGTTTCAATATTTTGCGATGGGAGATTTTTATTTTGATTTAACAAAGATTTTATTGTCGCATCTTTTATTATTTGCTTGCAAAGCGTTATGCTTTTTTCATTGAGTGGTCGGTTGCTTTCGTGATAATTTTTTATTGAAGATTCGTATATGGCAAGAAGCCGTTCTTCTTTAGTATCATTTATGCAGTAAAATACACTCGTGTTATTGTGTTGCTCAGACTTGACCACATCGTACATTTTCCCTTTATACAGGAATTCATCTTTTTCTGTCCAGCGGAACTCAGAGTTTTTGCCATTTATTTCACTGTTTGGAATATTAAGAATAATAACATCTTCTTTATTAAAATTGTATTTTAAGTAGGAGCGGAAATCACTTTTGATTTCTCTTTGAATAAGTGAAAAAATAATGTAATACCCTGAAATGTTAAACAGGAATGCAATTATAACTAATATGGATACTACTTTACGCATAATTTCTCCAAATATATTACAAAATCTGAATTAATAAAAAATTATTGTTTAAAATAGAATTTTCACAAGACATTATTCCCATAATTTATTTGACATATTTTTTAAATTATATCAACCTATACATAATAACAAGACCCTTGAAGCCGCTGAAAATTTTTGTCTCTGGTATTCAAAAGCGCCGCGTATTATAGCTGTTGCTACCTCATGTGGTTCGGATGAATTATGAACAAAAATAAAATCTTTTCCGTCGGTTTCACCAACTATCCGGGGATATGATTTATATATTTCAAGATTCTCGCTGATTTTTCTCCAGACAGAATTAAATGTTGCATTTGAACCTGTAAAATGAACCCCTCCAAAATCCCTGTGTTGTATGGCAATATTGCCTATCAGGGAACCGCTTCCTGGAATAAAATTTATTACTCCATCCGGTAAACCTGCTTCCCGGAGTATTTCCATCAGGTAATAATTTGGCAATAGTGCGGTTGACGAGGGTTTCCATACAGTAATATTCCCCATTAAAACCACCGACATACTTAAATTTGAAGCGATAGCCGTAAAATTAAACGGGCTTATAGTAAAAATAAAACCTTCAGGTGGGCGGTATTCCATTCGATATTATTTTAAATTGTCTTAACAAAATTTATAGGCATAGAAATATGCACAGCTTTTCATAATGAGAAAAATAGCTCAATACTGTTATTGATTAACTTAAATTTATATTTTTGTACAATAATTAATTAAAATAAATTAAGAGAAAATTATATGAAGAATATCCAGGAAATGAAAGCCAAACATGTGTTATTAAAAGAATACAAATATAAACTGGCTCCGATTGAAAAAGGTTATAATAACCGCACATTATACATTAATCTTTCTGATAATACCATAAAAGAAAAACCGGTAACAGCGCAGATGAAAGAGAAGTTCATTGGCGGAAAAGGCTTTGGATTAAGGTTATTGTGGGATGCTACGAAACCTAATACAAAATGGAACGACCCCGAAAATGAGATCGTAATTTCTCCGGGACCAATTGCAGGTATAACTCAATATTCAGGAACAGGAAAATCATTGGTTGTTGCTATTTCTCCGCAAACCGATATAGTCATTGATAGCAATGTTGGCGGATATTTCGGACCGTATATGAAATTCTCAGGATTCGATTCTATAGAATTGCAGGGCAAAGCAAAGAAGGATGTAATCATATTAATTGATGGAGTCAATGGTCGTATAACAATTGAAGAAGCGTCAGAAGAATCTATTGATAGTCACATTCTCGCTGAAGAACTTACTGAAATGTACGCGAATGATGAAAAGGACATGATAAACGTAGCGGTTGTATCTGCAGGAAGAGCAGCCGAAAACTCACTGATTGGCATGCTGAATTTTAGTTTCTGGGATCACAGAAGAAAAGTATGTCGTTTGAAACAAGCCGGTCGTGGCGGGATCGGCACGGTTTTAAGAGATAAAAAAATAAAAGCATTGGTTTGTAAATATTCAGGAGTAAAAGGAAATTTGAATAATGTTGTAAACCTTGAAGCTATTGCTGAACGCGGAAAACGATTCAATAAGGAAATTCGTGAACTAGATGATAAACAATGCGAAATGCGTACAAAAGGCACAGCTCACCTTGTTGAGATCATGAACGATTACGACCTTTTACCAACTCATAATTTCAAGTTCGGAAGCCATCCTAAAGCTGTAGGACTTCATTCGGAAATTTGGAAAGCAAAATTCACCCAGGGTTTACCGGATGGATGCTGGATTGGTTGTACCATGGCTTGTGCAAAAGCAGTAGATAATTTTGAGCTCAAAACAGGCCCCTACAAAGGAACAAAAGTTACTGTTGACGGTCCCGAATATGAAACAGCCAGCAGTCTTGGTTCTTGTATTGGGGTGTTCGAGGCAGATCATGTTATTGAATGTAATTTTTATTGTGACACTTATGGAATTTGTACTATAACTTATGGTTCACTTACCGCATTTATTATGGAATGTTATGAGAACGGCATTTTAAATAAAGAAAGAACAGGCGGACTGGAATTGAATTTCGGTAACTGGGATGCGGTAATGGAAATGCTACACCAAATGGCAAGAGGCGAAGGCTTTGGTAAGATCGCAGGATTAGGCGTTCGCAAAATGAAGGAATTATTTGCAAAGAACGGTTGGGGCGATGCGCAGTTTATGCGGGATATCGGCATGGAAAATAAAGGGCTTGAATATTCTCAGTATGTTTCAAAAGAATCGCTTGCCCAGCAAGGCGGTTACGCAATGACAAACAAAGGTCCTCAGCACGACGAAGCATGGCTGATCTTTATGGATATGGTGAATAATCAAATTCCAACTTTTGAGAAAAAAGCTGAGGCGCTACATTATTTCCCTATGTTCCGTACATGGTTCGGGTTAATGGGATTATGCAAACTTCCGTGGAATGATGTTGAACCCGAAAATAATAAACAAACTGACGAACCTGCAAAAGTTCCCGAACATGTGGATAATTATCTCACGATATTCACCGCAGTTACAGGGTTACCTATTGATAATAAGGAATTGATTCTTCAGTCGGAAAGAGTTTATAATTTTCAGAAAATATTTAGTATCCGCAGGGGATACGGTTTACGCAAAAATGATGCGCAGCCATACCGCGCCTGTGGACCTGTTACAAATGAAGAATATGAATCAAGAGCAGAACGTTACGACAAACAGATGAAAGAGCTTATCGGCATTGATCCTGCAGGAAAATCTACTACCGAAAAAGTTGCTATAACACGCAAATATCGTGAAGACCGCTATGAACAGCTTCTTGATGCTGTTTATAAAAGAAGAGGCTGGACTAAAAATGGCGTTCCCACTATTGAACATTTGAAAAATATAGGTATGGATCTGCCTGAATTGATAGAGGTAGTGAAGCCTTTGCAATAAATAAAAAATCCCTACTGAGCAAGCAGGGATTTTTTTTATCACTTATTTTGATAAAAATAGAACAATTATTTGTTTTATTTTGAAACAATGTGTATCTTTGTACTGTTAAACAGCTAAACACAAAGCAATATGAACATGAAACTGTCACAAACGCAAATAGGACAAAGGATAACCGAACTTCGCAAAATGAAAGGATTGTCTCAAGAGGATTTATCAAAAAGCGTCAAAATATCCCGACCTTCATTGGCTCAGATAGAATTAGGGAACAGAAGTGTTGACGTTCTTGAATTGCAAAAATTTTCAATGATCTTAGGCTTTTCTTTGGATGATTTTATGTCTGAAAATTTTTCAATAAGTCAAGATGTCGAAGGCAAAGAGGAAGCTAAAACTAAAAAAGCAGTTGAACGTATTTCCGTTCCAACATTGAACATCAACAAGTTTAAAAATGTGTTGCTTTATATTTTAGAACGATGCGCGGGTAAGCCGAATGTAGGCGAAACTGTTCTTTATAAACTGTTGTATTTTTCCGATTTTAATTACTATGAATTGTATGAAGAGCATTTGACCGGCGCTAAATACCGCAAATTGCCTTATGGTCCAGTACCGCAAAAATTAGATACTATCATTAGCCAAATGATGGAAAGCGGACAAATAAAAAGAATAAAAACAGAATATTTTGATAAAATTCAAACCCGTTACATTCCTTTGGTCAAAGCAGATTTAACCGAATTTAAAGCAAGCGAAAAAGAAGTCATTGATAAAGTTATTGAGCAAATGAGCGATTGGTCTGCAACTATCATAAGCAATTACTCTCATGGAGATAAACCATGGAAAGCAACTGATAATAATAATGAAATACATTATGAATTGGTTTTCTACAGAAGACCTCCTTATTCTGTGAGAGTATATGAAGAAGATGAGCAAGATACAATTTGACGAATTGCAGGAATTCAAAAAGGACTTAAAATGGCTTCTGAAAAAATACAGAACGCTGAATGAGGACTTAGAAATAGTAATGCAAGATTTGAATGATGAACCAAAAGAAAACCCGCCATTCAGTTTTCGTATAGATAATCTTGGATTGGAAACATGTGTAATAAAAGTAAAGAAAATTGCTTGTAAAGCATTAAAAGGCAAAGGAGTAAATTCAGGATTACGACTCATTTATGCCTACTTTGAGGAGGAAAGAAAAATAACCTTTGTAGAACTTTATCATAAGAACGATAAAGAGAATGAGGATAGACAGAGAATATTAAAACATTTTAAATAATTTATCCTAACAATATTTTTTCAATCTCCTCACTCGCTTTTTTTAATGCATACTTGGTTTTTTCTTTCAATGTTTGTGCTTGCTTGCTTATGTCCGTTATATGTTCGGCAATTTCTTTTTGCTTGTCTAATGGAGGAAATGGAGTCAGCCAAACTCGGTTCGTTTTTTTATAAAAGCTGGAACTATTAATTTACAATTATAAACTGATTCAAATTACAATTGTATATTTGTTTCTCTCTTTAAATTATTATGAAAAATATTTTCATATTACTTTTTTTATTCAATTTCTCAAGCTTATCAGCCCAGTCGGTTGATCAGCAATTAAAAGATATACGGAAAGAACAACAACTCATGGGAATGTCAGCGCTTGCTGTTTGTCATGATACTGTTGTTTATCATGGGAGCTTTGGCATTTCCGATTATGCACGAAACATACCTGCTACCGACAGCACTATGTACCGTATAGCTTCTATTTCCAAAACTGTTACTGCTACAACCTTAATGATACTATATGATATGGGGCTTTTTAAACTTGATGATGATATCAGCGCTATATTAGGGTATTCAGTAAGAAACCCGAATTATCCATCAGTTATAATTACTCCCAGAATGCTGCTATCGCATACTTCGAGTATTCAGGATTGCTCAGGATATTCGAATTTTATAACCGATAGTTATAACAATAACCCACCTCCTCCCCTATCAGGACTTCTTACAGATACCGGTTCGTATTATTCTGCGGATATGTGGCAGAACAAAAAACCAGGAACATATTTTATGTATTCCAACCTTAATTTTGGGATTATAGGCACAATGGTTGAGAAACTTTCATGCGAACGGTTTGATGTTTTCTGCAAAAAATATATTTTTGAACTGCTCGGAATTACAGGTAGTTTCAGGATACAGGATATTCCGGACATTAATAATGTTGCTGTGCTTTACAGAGCCAATGACGGGATCTGGCAAGCTCAAGCTGATAATTTTAAGGGAGTGATGCCGCCGGCAAGAGACCTTGAATCATATTTAATCGGGAGCAATGCCTTGATATTTGCGCCTCAGAGCGGGCTGCGTATCAGTGCAACCGATCTTTCAAAATTTATGATGATGCAAATCAACGGGGGAATTTATAAAGGTGTTAGGATACTTAAAGAATCTACAGTTGCTATGATGCATAAGGCACAATGGAATTATAACGGTTCGAACGGAGATTCTTTTTTCGGACTTTTCAGAAGCTGGGGGCTGGGATTTCAACTTATTAAAAATAATGCAAATGGCGATATCATTACGCCTTACTTCGAAATGTATGGACATATCGGCGATGCTTACGGATTAATAAGTGATATGTTTTTTGATGTTAAAAATAATTTCGGAATTATCTTTATAACAAATGGGAGCGCAGCGGAATTTAACTGCGGGCATTCGAGCGCTTTTTATGAAACTGAGGAAGATGTTTTTAACACTTTATTTGAAAACGTTATTCAGCCTTATATATATAGTTCTGTAACCAATTATCTGGGTAGTGAATATAAAGTGAACTTTCATTCGAAAAATAATTCAGATCATATTAATTTAAGGTTTTATTTACCAAAAGAAGGATTAGTAAGTTGTAAGATTATTAATATTCTTGGGGAGGAAGTTTATGTATTCGAAAAATATTTTCGTTCTTATGGAAGAATTTCTATTCCTATTGAAAAGAAAGGGTTGCCGGAAGGAATTTATTTTTGTGTAATACGATCTCAGGATAATATAAAAACATTAAAATTTAATATCGAAAAATAATCAGTTACTCAAGTTTCGCATATTATTGAAAATACCCGCAGTTATTGAATTACATCATAAAACGGAGATATAAATTTTTTA
>CAINEZ010000686.1 GCA_903847905.1 uncultured Bacteroidota bacterium | reverse complement strand
TTTTTAAAGTTCACGCATCGTATTAAAAAAATAAAAATTAATGGAAATTGGATGTTATCAGAAATAACAAAACCAGTACAAGTTCTTCTTGAAAAGCTAAATTTAAATATTACGTAAATTGATAGCGGAGTTACGGATTAAAATGCTCTGCCCAAATATTCGCATCTAAACGATATTTATTTATGCTTGAGTGATTATAAATAAAACCAATTAAGTAAATAACTGGAATGAAAAAACCACCTAATATACTTAGCCAAAAAGATGCACTTCGCTTTGTTTTAAGCAATTCACTATATAAACTATATAAAAAAATCATTTTAATTTTTTGTAAGGTCAATAAAAATTGTTTCCAGATCAGTTTTAATAGTAGTAATTTGATATACTTCTATACCGTTACTAACTAATTGTAGATTTAGCTTTGAAATTATTTCTTTGGAAACATTTGGAATTTCAACGTGTCCATTATGAGCAACAGGTATTAAATTGTTTGTTTTAAAAATTTCTAAAGTTTTATTAGTATTGTTAGTTTCAAAGCTTATTAATGATGAATTCTTTTGCTTTAAATCTAAGTCGTATAGTGTGCCTTGAAAAAGAATATTTCCTTTATGTATAATACCAACGTGGGTAACAAATTTTTCAATTTCGGATAGCAAATGGCTGGAAATTAAAATAGAAATTTTATATTCGGCATTAATTTTTTTTAATAACTCTCTTATTTTAATTATTCCGTTGGGGTCAAGACCGTTAATTGGCTCATCAAGAATTAATAAAACAGGACTATGAAGCAGAGCAATTGCAATACTTAGTCGTTGTTTCATGCCTAAAGAAAACTGTCCTGCTTTCTTTTTCCCAGTATCAGAAAGTCCAACAATTTCTAAAACCTCATTAACACGGGTTTTAGGGCACTGATAAATTTTTTGTAGTAAGATTAAATTCTCTGTTGCTGTTAAATGGGAGTATAAAGAAGGTGCTTCAATTAAAGAACCAATTTTTTGTAAAATCTCAATTCGATTATGTTCAAATGACTTATTAAATATGTTAATTGTGCCTTGCTGTTTTTTTAAAAGTCCTAAAATTATTTTTAGGGTTGTTGTTTTCCCCGCACCATTGGGACCTAAAAATCCATAAATTGAGCCTTGAGGAATTTGTAAATTAATATTATTCAAAACTGTTTCATTGGCATTAAAGCGAAATGATAAATCTTCAGTCTCTATACAATTCATATTTTCTTTTAAGATACAAAACCTGCCAATAAGGTTTGATACTAATTTATTTCTTGATTTATTTACTCCCAAATGTAAACATTTTCCAAACATCATAAATAAAAAAACGCTACAGGTCTCCCCATAGCGTCTATATTGATTTTCTTTTTTCTTAAAACCATTCAACTATTTAGCAATTCAACCATTAAACAATTTAACTTTTTCACTTATGACCTATCACTTGTTAACTATTTCACTCTTCCCTTATGCCTTGTTAACTTGTCAACTATTTCACTTCTCTTAAAAACTTCAATTTTTCTTCCAACACTATAATATCCTGTTTTGCTTTTTCGATCTTATTAAGAAATTCTTCTTTAAGAACATTTGCTTTTTTTGAATTAGCAAAGAAACCAATATTATTTTCCCAAAGTTTTATATCGTTTTTCATTGCATTTATTTTTGTAACAATAAACGATTTTTCTTTATATATAGCCTGTTCCGCCCCTGGTGAATGAGCTATTGTTTCAAATTTTGACTTAAAGCCGATAGTGTTTTTTTCAATAGTACTTATCTGGAGTTTATCGAGATTTGCATTAATAGCGTCGCGGAATTCCTGTTGTAGTTCATTCTTATACTTAATAGGAACATGACCCATTTCCATCCATTTGCGCTGAAAATCTTTTATGATAGTGAGGTTTTCATTGTTATCAGTGCCAAACTGGTAATCTTTAACCTGCTGAATAAGTTCTTTCTTCAACTTTAAATTTTCCTCCTCCATGGAACCAATATTTGAAAAGTAAGAAGATTTTGCACTAAAAAATTCATCGCAGGCAGCGCGGAAACGCATCCATATTTTGTCGGAATATTTTTTCGGGACAGAACCAATTTTTTTCCATTCCTGCTGTAAACGTATCAACTCCATCGTAGTGTTTTTCCAATCCTGACTGGTTTTTACAGCTTCAGCCTGGAGGCAAAGGTTTAATTTTTCATTATAATTGTTTATTTGTTCATCTTTTAATTTGCCATAAAATTCTTTTTTATTTTCAAAAAAATTATCCACTGCTGTTTTAAAGCGGATCCATAATTCATCATTTTGTTTCTTTGGCGCAGCTCCAATTGTTTTCCATGCTTTCAACATTTCATTCAAAACTACGGTTTGATCCTGCCATTCTTTTGTAGTAGAAATAACTAATTCAGCAACCTGTTCAGCTTTTTCACAAAGTGCAGCTTTTGTTTCGATATTTTTTTCCTGCTCTTCACGTAATTTTTCATAGTACTCACGGCGGCGTTCATTTATTTTATCAGTAACATTACGAAAACGCTCCCATATCTCATCTTTTTTATCTTGAAGAACAGGTCCTATTTCACGCCACATTTCATGGTACTTCTGAAGTTGGGCAAAAGACCTTACAACAGAAGTTTCGAGTAGTAATTCTTCAGCTTTTTCACAAAGTACCATCTTGGCTTCAAGATTCTTTTTCAGGTCAAGGTCTTTAAGTTCTTTATTTATCTTGACTTTGTCGAAGAATTTTTCAACAAGGAAATTGTAATTCTGCCACAGGTTGTTGATCTCTGTTTTCGGCACAAGACCAATTTCTTTCCACTGCTCCTGTAATGTTTTAAATGCATCATATGTTTTTTTAAGCTCTTCTTCCGATTCAACAAGATGCTTAAGGTCATCAAGAATCTTAATCTTAGAAGCAAGATTTTTCTGCTTTTGTTTTTCAAGGTCTTCATTAAAGCGGGTTTTCTTTTCCTTGTAAATACCGAATGCAATATTAAAACGTTCAGTAATCTTATCAGGTGCAGGATTGTAATCCTCTTTTTTACCGCCCTCTTCAATAAATTTATTCAGAAAAGATTCTTTTTCTTCTTTTTCCTTTTTAATAAAAGCTACTTTAATAAATGCTACTTCGGCCTTGATACTGCTTATATCTTCAACCTTTACTATTTCCTCAAGGAGTTCGGTAAGTTGTTCACGCGACATAGAAATATAATCCTGCTCCGTTTTTTTCTCCTGTAATTTTTCAATGTCGCTAATCAACTGCTTGGTTTCAGTAATTGATGCAATTACATCACTCTCCTGTGATTTCAGTTTTTTTGAAGAGAGTTCGGAAGGGATTTCAATTATTTCATCTTCTGTTGTGGGCTGATCTATTTTTACATCAGACGTTTCCACATTTTCATTTTTCATATCCTGATTCATACTTAAATTAATAGATGATCCCAGGTCTTGAAGTTCTTTGTCTTCCATAATAAAAATTATTTAGTACTAATTAAAGTTTTGGTTAAATATTCTATAACTAAATTAACTTGATATTTATTATCGGAATTAACCGGAATAAATTAATAAAATGCTTTAGCAAAAATAATAATTAATGTAATAATTCAAAATCAAATTTTTTCTAAAGCCTGATCAAGGTCGAATATAATATCTTCTATATTTTCAATCCCGACCGAATATCTGACAAGACCATCAGTTATTCCGGCTTTTATCCTTGATTCTTTAAGCATTTTGGAATGTGTCATTGATGCCGGATGCTGTATTAATGTTTCCACACCGCCTAATGATACTGCCAAAATAGCGATTTTAACATTATTCATCAGTATTTTTCCGGCTTCCAGCCCGCCTTTCAACTCAAAGCTGATAACAGAGCCTGGTCCATCCATCTGTTTTATGGCCAATTCGTATTGAGGATGAGATTTCAATCCGGGATATTTTACCCATTCAACTTTTTTATGCTTTTCTAAAAATTCGGCAACCTTTATGGCATTTTCCTGGGCGCGGTCAATACGTATTCCTAATGTCTTCGATCCGCGAATCACGAGATATGCCTGATGCGGGTCAATACAACAACCCATGTTAATCATAAGAGTGCGTAACTTTTTATAAACAGTTTCATCTTTTGCAATAATAATTCCTCCCACAATATCAGCATGTCCGTTGATGTATTTGGTCATGGAGTGAAATGAAATATCGGCTCCCAAGTTCAGGGGACGCTGCAAGTATGGGCTGCAGAATGTATTATCTACTGCTACTAAAATACCTTTTTCATGAGCAATTCGTGAACATTCTTTAATGTCTGTTATTTCCATTGTAGGATTAGCAGGGCTTTCGAGATATAAAAGTTTTGTATTAGGTTTGATTGCCTTAATTACTTCATTAATATTTGAAGTATTTACATAAGAAGCCTCCACACCGAATCTTGAGAAATGTTCTTCTATAACGCCTCTTGAGGGACCGTAAACGGCATCAGTACTAACCATATGAGAACCCTGCCCGAGCAAAGCCATATATATTGTAGTAACAGCGCCCATTCCCGAAGATGTCGCGATTCCGTCGAAACCATTTTCCAATTCAGCAATGCTTTGTTCTAATGCGCGAACTGTGGGGTTTGCAATCCTTGTATAGATATAACCTTTGGATTCGCCCGAAAAACATTTTGCCCCATGGTCTGCGCTTTCAAATGCAAAAGTAGATGTCTGGTAGATTGGCACAGTAGCGCTGCCATACTGATCTTCATAATGACCGGCATGAATTAATTTCGAATTGAATTTTAAATCTTTTGAGCTCATTATATAATTCTATTTCGTTTTTTAAGAACGGTAAAAGTATATAAAGCAAACGAAACAAAGAAATGAAGAAAGGTTTTTTTACGGAATTTTATTTTTATGATTTTTAGGAAGTAATTTTTAGTATAGAGGGATATTAGTTTTGAGCAATTAGCAGAAATTGAAAGACTGTGGCTTACGTCAAAATAAAAGTAAAGACATAGCTATTTAGAGGTTGGCGTCTTTCATCAACTTCTCGAGGTAATGAAATTCTACTCCATGTATTTTTTTTATGTTTTCAATTTGCCTTAATATTTCAGCATCTGGGAAATTTACGCTCTTTTGTTTAACCCCAACAATTAAGATATTTTTCGGAGTATGTTCGGTTGCAATAAACTCAAACACCTTTGTTTTGTATCCATATGCTTCCATAATTAGCGCGCGTATTCCATCTGTAATTATTTCTGCCTGCCGTTCTTTTAATATACCATATTGGCTTATCAAACGTAAATCATCCGTGGGATTCATCTGCTTTCTTACTTGTTTATGACAGCAGGGAGCGCAGATAATGATCTTTGCATTTGAAATTATACCGCGAAATATTGCATCATCGGTGGCTGTATCACAGGCGTGCAAAGCAATGAGCATATCTGTTTCCGGAATTTTAATATCTTTTATCGTTCCCTCTTTAAATGTAAGATTTGAAAATGATGATATTTTAGCAATACGGTTGCATTCGTCAACAAGCTCTTTACGTAGTTCAATACCAACTATATTTGGTGATTTTTTTAGTACATTGTATAAATAATCATATAATGCAAATGTGAGGTATCCTTTGCCTGCGCCCATATCAACAACATTAAAGGACAATTCAAGGTCAGTATTTTTCAATATTCCGTCAATTATCTCTATATATTTATTTATCTGGCGGTACTTATCCTGCATGCTGCTTTTAACCTGCCAGTCGGCAGTTATAACGCCTAATTCACGTAAATATATATTGTTAATGGTTGAAATTATACGATGTTTGTTTTTATCATGAGAAAGTTGAGGCTGTTCGATATTGCTTGCTGGTTTTTTTCGGATGGTTACTGTATTTTTATTGGTAATGGATAAATGCCAGTTACTTTTTAAAGTAAATAGATCAGCCTGAAAAAAATCGGTCTTTAATAATTGGGTTACTATATCAATAGATTCATTAAAGGAATAATTTTTCGTAATATCTTTGGTTGGATAACGATATACAAAACTTAGTTTAATGCCTTCTTTAATGTTTATAAGTTTTGCCGAAACAGTATTTAATTCATTTGTTTTTATTCGCTTATTCATAAAAGCCAGTCGAACAAAGCTATTATCAGATAAGCTCTCGTTTAAAAGTATAATGAACTGTTCAAAGTTATCTTCACTCACAATAAATCATTTTTTAAGCTACATGAATTTTCGATAATATACAAATACTTTATGAAAATTCATTTCTTCATTTGACATAATCAATAAAAAATATCTTCCTTATCTGCCGGTCTGTTTATCTCGTCCCATTTGAAATCTTTTAATTTGGTGTCATCGGGTAAAAGGTCTTTTTCGGGATAAAGTGAGGCTTCCGGTTTGGTTATGAAAGTTATAGTATTAATTTTATTTTCGGTTACAAAAATTAAAAGGTTATCGGAAGTCGCTTTATTTACTCCTATAAGTTCATTCTTATCATCTCTTACATAATAAATAGTTTCGCCATTGCCATTCACATTTATCGTATGAAGTTTGTTGTTCACAAAATGACCAATAAGATTTTTCCCTTTTATTTGATTAAACCTGATGGAGTCATCTTTAGAAACAATAAAAGACGAAGTATAAAGGTTCATTTGTTTTATTTTGTTGTTGCTAAGGTGTATGAGTATTGTATCAGCCGAAAGTTGGTTTTTATCTGTCCATAATATAGGGTGTACAAACATTGAAATAATGGAATCCTTAAATGCATACACAATTGAATCTCCCATACCCTGCATATCTGATTTAAAAAATTTCGCGTTGTTGTATGCAAGAATTATTTTGCCTGTTTTGGTACTGTCAAAAAATGCTTTTAATGTATCCGCATGAAGATACAAAGAATCATTGGCAATATCCTGTATAAGCAAGGCTTTGTCTGTTATCATTGTCCTGCCTTCTTTTTCTTTATATTCGGCATAATTGCCTTTAAGAATAATATCCTTGACAGTATCAATAACAGTAATATTGTTGAAAGCTTTACCGAATCCTAATTTGCGATCATAGTAAAGGCTATCGCCACGGAGTATTTGCTCTTTATTTGAAAAAGATGCATTTTTATTAAATTGTGAAATATCATTTTTTGAATCGTACCAACCATTCTCGCAATAAATCGTATTCTCTTTACTTTCAATGGTAGTAGGTCCATAAAAATAGGAAATCTCAGTATTGGTATTATACATTAGTGTGTCCGATTTCATTGTGTACCGCGGGTTAACAAGCACAACATTTTTTTTAAAAAAAAACCGCTTATCGTTTGCATAATAATAACCGATAGTGCTGGTAAGTACATTTTCGGGATCTGTTATCTTGCCACCTGTGGTGTAATTCCCTATATTGGATCTTGTATTATAAATGAGATGTTCGGTAGTAAGTACCATCTTATTATCAGTCATTTTTACATTATTATCTACCTGCGCTGTCCTATTATTACCATCATAATGAAGTATCTTGCTGTAAATGTTCACTGAGTCGGAATTAATACGTACATTCCCAAAAGCATCCACACTGTTCGATTCGGAGTAAAGGTAAGCGCTGTCGCAGTATAGATATGTTTCATCATGCTTAAGGACAACATCGCCGATAAGACGTCTTACATCTCCACTTATTCTTTTGTCGAATTCAAGAGAATTGGCTGAAACAAGGTCAATTTTAGTTGTTTTCTGAGAATATGAAAAAACAGGAAAAAGCAGTAAAACAACAAATACTGCCCGTAAAAAATATGATATGTAAATGAATAATTTTATCAAATGATTTCGGTCTTATACCATTTTGAATTATAATTTATCTAATAATTAATTGTATAATATTATAAGCAGGGCATTCTCTTTCTATATTATTGTTACCAGAGTTTGTATAGTTATATTTTTGGCTGCTGGCTTCGAGCGGTCGTGCGAAAATTTAGTTTTTTTTATGAGGATATTTTTCTTTTTGAGATTTTGCGTTGACTTGTAAAATCTTTTCACAAACTTTGATTGTGTGTTTATTTGTTCACACTTGCTGAATGTGCTTATATAGTTATTTCATTTTAATAAATTCCCCAACTTTAATTGTGTTTAATAAATATGGATATTGTGCATAATCCTGTGGTAAAACATTTTTATCTTTTAATTTTGTTAAATCTTCAACCTTTAATTCTGCGTTAAATGCTTCAGGAAATACTTCTGTAACTTCAAACATAGCTCTGTAAGCAGTTCTTTTGCCTTCCTGTCTTACAACATATCCCAACATGCCTACCTTAATATTATCATTTTTCCCGGCATTTACAGTTATTTTTTTACCATTTATTTGTATAATTTGCCAAGATGCCAAATCGGGATTTGGAAAATTTTTAACAATATCATCAGCTATATTTTCAATATCTTCTCTATTTAATGATAAAGTAGCGCCGGCCTTCTCCATAGTGAATCCTATTTTGCCTTCACCTGTATATAAAATATAAACATCGGAAAGTGATGAATTAATTTTATAATCAATATCTAATTTTTTATTTTTATCATCAAACCCGGTAATAGTTATTCTTAAAATACCATCAGTATATTTTTTAATTGTATTTATGTAATCTTCATATTTGTGAGCATCTGTTTCAAGTTCGCCAAAAAGCTGTGATACATTTTTTTTGGTACCAATAATTTCTGTTACAGTATTTACTGTTTGTGCTGTTGAAGGGTTTTGAGTTTTGTTTTCAACAGGATTTATTACAGGTACAGTTGGTGTATATTGAACTTTCTGATTTATTGATGAAACATCTTTATTTGTACTATCATACTTCTCGGCATAGATGCCTGTTTCATAAGTTTGAGAAATAATATTCAACTCGGTACTTTTATCCATTACAATAAATCTTTTGGTTTTATCCAGGGCTGTAACAAATTGTTCGTCTATTAAATTTTTTATAGCTTCCGCTTTACCGCTTCTATCAAGAACTAAAGGCACTGCTATTTTAAAATATTGTGATGAAATTTCTATTTCATCAATTGTTTTATTGATAGGCAACATAATAGGAGGTGGACTACAATATGACAATCCTACCCGTTCAGGGAAAAAAGGTTGAATAGGTGGCGATGATGTTTTAAATGCTTCTTTTGTTTTGCAGGATACCAGCAAAGTGATTATAATGATAACAGGAAATATAAATAGTTTGTTTTTCATTTTGTAATTAAATTTTCGTTTTCAAAATAATAAATATAATTTTTCAACTGTTTTGACCAGTAAGCCATATTGCTATATGAATTCAACACTTGAGCAGATTGTTTTAATTCGGCTTTCTCTCTCATTTTAAAATATAAATAAGAGCGATAAAGTTCTATGATGCTTGCAGGGTCAGTATCTCCAATAGTAGTTTTGGGTAGTATTTTTTGTTCAATCTCTTTAAGCGCAAGCAAAGCATTTGAGGGATCTTGCGCGAAAACGGCTATTTCAACTTTCGTTAACAAAAAAGTAATATTGCTTGCATCGTCTTTGGTGCAATATTTTATATCGTCACTGATTTCATTTAATGGATTTGTTTCAAAATCATCTTTTATCTTAGTGAGATAATCGGACTGTATTTTCTTTTTCTTTATTTTATAATAGTCAAAAAAATCTGTAAATGTTTTAGCATTTTGATTAATATAGTATATTCCTAAATCAGTTTTTATTCGACAAAGTTTAAAGTACGCAATGTCAGGATTATTTTTTATTAAGTTAGTCCAGCATTGTCTTAAAAAGAGTAATTGGTTTAGTGCATTGTAAGCGTCATCAAATCTGGTTCTGTAAAGTAGAAGGTTATTTGTGCCTCCTCCTTTATTATTAGCATTCATTATTAAAAAAATCTTTTTATAATTGGACTTTCTAAATTTTCCTCCACATTTTTGCATTTGGTCAATTAAGTATAGCCATGGAGTATTTTCTGTTTCACAAAGTTTTGTCCATACATCTATGGTTTGTTTTATTAATTCTTGCTGGTCATTAATAATTGGAGATGCCTGTTCAACTAGGAGAAACTCATCAGAGAAAGAATGTTTAAGTGGATTTTCTTTTTGATATTTCAAAGTTTTCCAATCAAACGACCCGTTGCTTTTGGGGAGATTAAATTCCGGAATTTTCAAGTCGTTCGTTTTTTGTTTGGAGTCTTTCATTTGTATGTTATAATGGTCAATCCATTCTATACTAACATTATCCGGTTCATCTATATTTCTTACTTCTTCAAAAGTGGAATCTGCATCTGAAACCATCATTTTATCTTTGTAAATATAACCAAGCCATGTTAAAGTGAATGAAAGCAGTTTTTCTTTGTCAGAAGTTTCACTGGTTATTTCTTTAGTATTGGCTATTTCTGTTTTTAATGAGGCGGATATTGATAGTAAGTCTTTTATTGCTTTGTCCTGTTTTTTATCATAGAAATTGCAAACGGCAAGCAAAATTTGTGCATAACGATTGTTTTTATCAACCAAAAGTATTTTATTGATTTGCGATTTTGCTGTTTTTATTAAATCTTTTTCTTTTGCTTCCCATTTCTCGTTTAATTCATCATATCTATTTTCGCTTTGTTTATTTATTTTAAGATAATTGATATATGAACTTTTTTGAGAATAAATTCCAAGCTCATTTAATTTAGAGATACCGGAATAAAGTAAATAAGTTTGGTCATTCGGATTATCATCAGCGCATTTAATAAAAAGTTTGTCCGCCTTGTCCAATTTTTCTAAAATTCCTTGCGCTTTTGTTAAACGCTTTTCATAATTATCAATATCAATAGCTATAAAATTGCCATAAATATTATTTGAAATCATTAAGTCAAGTTGTTTTGTATCGTCCATTATTCCTGTCAAATCATCAAATGCATTATTAGCATCCTTACACGAAAAATTTTGTGCTGGCGTAATGGATATTTTACAAAAAAATAAAAAGAGCAAAAAGCAGAAAGGTCGCAAAATTATTTTCCTTTTCAATTTATTGGGAAATAATATTTTTTTTTTTAAAAGTAATTTATTGGTCATAAGATGATTTTTTGCAAATATAAAGAAGTTTTCAAATTGTTACCTTTATTACGCAAGTAAATATTGCTGAAATTTGTTGAAATCATTATGAATAAATGGTTTCATGTTATTTTTTTATTATTTTTACTTTTACCAATTCAGGTAATTGATAACTTTTTAATTATTCA
>CAINEZ010000685.1 GCA_903847905.1 uncultured Bacteroidota bacterium | reverse complement strand
ATATATAAATTTTTTTTAATATTTATAAGAAAAAGTATTTAGATAAATTTTGCCGGCTTCAAATAAAACAACTAAATATTCAGAGTTTGTAAATAAGCATTAATTATTATTGATGCTTTTTGACGGAATAGAATTTTCAATTTCAGAATGTCTTATTTTCCCGCCAGTATAGGCTGTTCTTATTGCAAGGTAAAAAGATAGCAGATTTAAAATGAAGATAAGAATAACAAATTTATTCAGAACACTGGTTGATGCCCGCGACAGGAAAAGCCCTGTGAGAGCCAAAGCACCAATGAATAAAAGGGACAGAAAGTAATACAATGCTAATTCTTCGTGAGGCTCAATAATAGATTCGGTGATACCCGGAATCTGTTTAACAACTTCTTCGGCGCTATCACCGGTTAAGTATGCTGCAAGCGCTGCAATTCCTGTTATCACAGCAAACCAGAGAGCAGTACGTTTAATATCTTTGCTTTTTTGTATCAAAGCAAATAAAATTAGTAAAGTTGTAAATCCCGCAGCTATAGCAGGAATATGACATAAAATAAGATGTAAATGCGCTCCGTTCATAAATTGTATGTTTTTATACAAAGATAAAAAAATTCGTATTTAATTCTGCAATATAAAAAATCTCTCCCCTTGTAAATAAATTTATTAAGGAGAGAGATTTAAAAAAGTTTAGAAAAAACTAAAACCTAACTTTCAAACTAACAAAAAATTCACGCCCAGGTGCAGGTTGATAGCTGTTATAATCAACACCATTATTTGGTTCAGTAAAACCAAAATAATGTTCGTCGAAAATATTTTTTGCGTATAAGCTAATGTTACCGGTAATGGAGCCTAATTTCCAGTTATAATCTAAGTTTGCGCTGTAAATATTATAGCCATATTTATGACCAGGAGCCGTAACCCATGAACTGCATTTCTGATAAGTTTGATAATATGTTTGCCCGATTGTATAAAAATCGTAGATTGAATCGTCAACCTGGAGTTTCCATCTGGATTCGTACTCAGTATTAAGAGTAAGGGTGAAATTTTTATTTAACTTGAGGGAAACTTCAGCAGTTAGAATGTTCTGAGGACATTCAGGAATCAAATGCTTCGGAACGGTGTCATGGGCGGTATACTGGAAATTAGAATATGTATAAGCCGCTTCTAATTTTACAGATTTAACGGGAGAATAAGATAAAAACAATTCTGCACCCAATCTGGTTTCATCTCTATTACCAAAGAAAGGTGTATTATTTCCTCTTCCAACGATACTATAACGGTAAAATCCATTTGTAGTATTTAAAGAAAAACCGGCAATATCATAATTAATTTTATTTCCGACATTACCTCTTAAACCTAATTCTCCGCCCTGAGAAGTGGCAGGTTTTATTGTTGAATTATAGCCGCCCCAGGTAACGGGATTATTATATAACTCATCGTTAGTGGGAACTAAAAATCCAGTACCATAGTTAGCATAGATATTTGCAGATTTACAAACATCATAAGCTAACCCAAAACGATAGGTAGGTTCCTGGAAAACTTTATTTCCGGCGAAGTTTAATGAATCAGGTGTAGGTATATTATTGATCAGCTCGCTATACATATAATCATAGCGTACATTTAGAGTAGCATACAGCTTTTTAAAAATATCAAGCTTATCAATAAAGAAAATACCGAGACTTCTTTGTTTAATAATCTGATTAATCAGTATTTGGTTGAGGTCGAAACTTTGCTGACTGAAATGTCCGGAATAGTTATTGCCTTCGGTTCTAACTGAATCCCTCCCGTATTCACCTGGTACGGCAAATTCGTGCTCCGTAGTTGTTTGTGTTTCAAAATCTGCGCCTAAAGAAACATGATTCATAAGATTTTCTTTACCATGATTAATATTGTATTGTGCTGAAACACCTGGATTGATAAAAGGTTTATAGTCATCACCATTATTGGAAGTTTCCCTGTGATTATTCAACCTGAAAAATCCTTTTACCTGAATATCCTGATTTTTCGCAATATCATATTTAATGATAGTAGCGCCTGTAAGCCTTTGTGTTAAATGAAACTCATTATAAGGTACAGCATCATTATTTGAAGCTTGCCAACCTGTATTCAACGCTTGTATAGGGTCAATTATACTACCTCCTATACCTATTTTATCCAGGTTCATGCCTTCGGAATTCTGGTTAAAGTAATTTGTGTATGTAATTGTCTGGAGAATTTTTACTTTACTCGAAGGAGTCCAGTTGAGTTTCTCACTGAAATTGTCTCCTATAAATGCCTGGTGAGCGCGATAACCGTTACCCTGCATGTGAGAATAAGAAATCCTGTAATTAACATTGCCCTGGGTTCCGTCAATTTGTTCCATCGTTTTCCAGAAGCCATAAGAGCCTGCAGAAGCATAAAACAAATCATTGATTGGTTTTTTGCCACCGTCATTCGTGGTAATATTAACAACACCGCCTGTTCCGCCGCCGCCATACATAGAAGCGGCAAGACCTTTAACAACTTCCACGTTTTTTACGGTTTCCCAATCAACATCATATAAATCGGGACAAAAACCACCAGGGTCATTAACAGAAATGCCGTCGATAAGAACTTGTATTCCTCTGAAACCACTTTCTGATAATACACCCTGCCCGCGGATATACAAGTGAACTCTTGAGCCATCAGTTCCGTTATCAACTTTTACGCCCGGAACAAGTCTTAAAGCTTCATCAGCGGCTATACTTTTGCTCATTGTATTCAACTGTTCATTTGTAACAATTGAAATAGCTGCCGGCATTTGTTTAAGAGGCATATCTGTTCTTGGCGCCGTTACAATAATTTCATTAAGATCTCTGATTTTCAGCGAATCTTTATTTTCCTGGGCAACAACAGTTGCCAATGAAAATAATATCAATATTAAAAATGAAAATATTTTTGTTTTCATAATATTTTTTTTTAAATAAAATATAAATAATTAAACAACGATTTTCAATCAATGAAAACGTTATAGAAAAGAAATATTGAAGAAAAAAAGAATATCAAGATTTAGGCGGAAGAGAATAGACAGGAATAAACTGTTCTTGTAAATCAATAGTGAAATTATAATAGAAAAAGTTTTTTTCTGCAACACATATAATCAATTGCGGTTTTTCGGGTAGAGCTTCTTTTATAATATTTATAATTATTTGTTCGGTTTTATTTTTAAAAGGTGCGGTTTGATCTGTATTTCTTTTTATGTGTTCGCTCAATACTGCGAATAATCTTTCCTCATTTGTATCGTTTATGCAATAAAAAATTTTATTTCTGCCATCATCTTTTGTTTTGACAATATCATAAAGTTTCCCTTTGTAAGTAAATTCTTTTTCATTTAAATATTTAAATTCTGATGATAATGAAGCAATTTGTATATCAGGAATAACAACTGTTTCAAGTTCTTTTTCGTAATTATTTTTACTGATATAAGATTTCATT
>CAINEZ010000684.1 GCA_903847905.1 uncultured Bacteroidota bacterium | reverse complement strand
TATAAATATTCTCCCTGTATTTACTTATGTAACCAAATATTTGATATTTTAAATTTGTTTACATTTGTATTTTAAAGTATTCTCAAATTTAATTTTCTTAAGAAGCCCAATTTTTTATACAAATTACATTTTTCTTTACAATAACTATTTTTTTTTATTCTGACCTGATTTTTTACACATCTGCCCTATTTTCAATTAAATTTAAGCACTGCTTGAAATTACTACAGGGTTAAGTGATTATAAATTAATACTTTAAATATTATTTGATTAATCTGAAAGAAAATTTGCAGTAAATACAAAAGAGTAACAGAAATATTGACTTTTTTTATAACAATTTGTAATTAAAGCAATTGATTAAAATCGCTATTCTGCAAAAGACATGAATAATCAGTTTTTAATTGACTTACACTAGTTTTGATTATTTTTTCTTTCACCTTGTCATAAAAAAAAGTTAGCTGTAAAGTAGTTTAATTAAACTTGGTTTTATTCTGCTATCTAAATTAAAAATTGACATTATCTTTGCTTTCTTAAAAATAATTAATTTGAACTTTGTTATAATTACCGAATATCCTATATGGCTATTGCTGTTTTGTGTGCTGTTTGGAGCGTCAATAGCGGTATTGCTTTATTATAAAAATAACAGGTACAACTTTACGCCAATATTAAAAAGAATACTCCTTGTATTACGTTTCTTTACAATTACAATTATTGCTTTTCTTCTGCTCTCCCCGCTTGTTAAATCGGTTCTCCGGCATGTGGAAAAGCCAGTGATAATAATTGCTCAGGATAATTCTGAATCAATCTATATAAATAAGGACTCTGCATTTTACAGGTCAGCATACAGGGAAAAACTAAATAAATTTATTAAAAACCTGAACTCTGAATACGAAGTAAAAGTTTATTCTTTTGGCGATAAGGTTGTTGAGAAATCAACCTTTGACTACTCTGATAAAGTAACCGACATTTCAACTTTTTTTGATGAAATGCAAACGAGATATGCAAACCGAAATATTGGTGCTATGATACTGGCTACCGACGGTATTTATAACAAAGGTAAAAACCCGCTATATGCATCAGACTATGCTTCTTTTCCTATTTATACACTTGCATTAGGCGATACAAATGTGTACAGAGATCTGATTATTACTAAAATCAATTTCAATAAAACAGCTTTCATCGGAAATAAATTCCCTGTCGAAATTGTTGTTACTGCCAACAAATGCAAAAGCGAGAATTCAAAACTAACAGTATCTAAAGGGAACGAGGAGATATTTACAAAAAATATTAATTTTACTTCATCTTCAAATATTCAAACAGTTTTCCTCGAAATAGAAGCTAAGCAGTCAGGCATGCAACGTTATCATGTTAGCCTTACACCTATTCAGGGTGAAGTTACCATTTTAAATAATGTGCAGGATTTTTTTATTGAGGTTCTTGATCAGCGTCAAAAGGTATTAATACTGGCAAACTCACCAAATCCTGATGTGGCAGCCATTAAAGAATCGTTGGAGAAAAGCGATAATTATGATGTGGATGTTTCGCTGGCTGACGATTTTACAAAGCCGATTTCAGGATATAACCTTGTAATCCTTCACCAGCTTCCTTCTACGACTAACAGTGCTGCTAAAATATTAGAGTCAATAAAAACTGCCGGAATTCCTGTTATATTTATTTTAGGTGCGCAGAGCAATTTAATTGCTTTCAACAGTTTGAAAACAGGCTTGAATATTATTTCAAGCTCAAAATCATCCATGAATGAAGCGCTACCATTGATAAACAATGATTTCCCTTTGTTCACTGTAAGCGAAGAATTAAGAAAATTTACCGACGATCTCCCACCTCTGTTTGCCCCTTTTGGCACATACAAAACTTCAAATTCAACCAATATCCTTTTTTATCAGAAGATCGGAGTTGTGGCTACCAAGCAACCTCTGATAATATTTAATCAACAGGATAATATAAAATCGTGCATTATTACCGGCAATGGTATCTGGAAGTGGAAACTCATGGATTATCTGCAACATCAGAGCCATGATATTTTTAACGGACTTATTAATAAATTTGCCCAATACCTTGCGGTTACAGAGGATAAAAGTTTTTTCAGAATCAGTGGCAATAATAATTTTTATGAAAACGAGGAAGTTGAGTTTAATGCAGAAGTTTACAACGAAAGTTACGAACTTATAAACGAACCCGATATTAACATTACTATTTATAATAAAGAAAACAATAAGTACCCATTCGTTTTCAGTAAGACATCAAATGCATATCATTTAATTGCAGGAATTTTTCCTGTGGGCGAATACCACTACGAAGCCCGTGTTAAAGTAGGAAATAAGATTTATACAAAAAATGGTATATTCAGTGTGATTGCCTTGAATATTGAATCAATAAATACAACAGCCGATCATAAAACCCTTTACAATATTGCACACAAACATAACGGCAAACTTTATTATCCTGCACAGTTTGACGAATTATTGAAAGATATTAAAAACAGGGAAGATATTAAATCCGTTTCCTTCACACAAAAACGACTCAACGAAATGGTCAATCTTTTCTGGGTATTTATTCTTATTATGTTCCTCCTTTCTATTGAATGGTTCCTGCGAAAATGGAGCGGGAATTATTGATAGGCTAAATATAATAGAACTACCGGTGAAAAAACCTTTGAAATTTGTGAAAATACGCAGGACAAAATGAAATTTTTCTTCCACAAATATTTTTAATTTCAAATAATTTACTACCTTTGCAACCCCAAACATCAAATCATTAAACGGAATATTAACCCCTTCTGCAAATCAATGTTGGGATTGAAAAGCGGAATACAAGTAAACAAATGCATGACTGAAAATGAAAATGTAACTGAAAACCAAAACGAAGTTACAAGCGAAATCCAGATTGAAGAGCAATCTAAAAAAGAAGAAAAAGCCGAAACTTATAAACCTGTTGAGCCCGAACATTTTGATTGGGATTCCATCGGCAAAAAACACGACAATTACAGCAAGGATGAAAGAGCAAAGCTAGAAGAAATCTATAGCAACACTCTCAGTTCTGTAATTGAACATGAAGTGATTGACGGCACTGTTGTTGCAAAGAACAATAGAGAAGTAGTAGTTAATATAGGCTACAAATCAGATGGCATTATTCCTCTATCAGAGTTAAGATATAATACTGACCTGAAAATTGGCGACAAAGTGGAAGTGTATGTTGAAAGCCAGGAAGACCTTTCTGGACAGTTGATTCTGTCGCATAAAAAAGCAAGAGTCCTTCGCTCATGGGAAAGAGTTAACAGCTCACTTGATAACGATGAGATCATTCAGGGTTTTGTAAAATGTCGCACCAAGGGTGGACTTATAGTAGATGTGTTCGGAATAGAAGCATTTTTACCCGGTTCTCAGATAGATGTAAAACCCATTCGCGATTATGATATCTATGTAGGGAAAACAATGGAATTCAAAGTTGTTAAAGTTAACCATGAATATAAAAACGTTGTAGTATCTCACAAAGCCCTTATCGAAGCAGAACTTGAACAACAGAAAGCTGAAATTATCAGCAAGCTTGAAAAAGGACAGATACTTGAAGGAACAGTTAAAAATATAACTTCTTATGGCGTATTTATTGACCTTGGCGGCGTTGACGGTCTTATTCATATTACCGATCTTTCATGGGGACGTATAAACCATCCTGAAGAAATAGTAAAACTTGACGAAAAGATCAACGTAGTTATTCTTGATTTCGATGACAATAAAAAACGTATTGCTCTTGGGCTTAAACAGCTTACTCCACATCCATGGGACTCGCTTAATGCTGATATGAAAGTGGGTGATAAAGTTAAAGGAAAAGTGGTTGTTATAGCAGATTACGGCGCATTCATTGAAATAACAACAGGTGTTGAAGGGCTGATACATGTTTCTGAAATGTCATGGTCGCAGCACCTTCGCAGCGCACAGGATTTCTTAAAAGTAGGCGACGAAGTGGAAGCTGTTATTCTTACGCTCGACAGGGATGAACGTAAAATGTCGCTTGGCATAAAACAGCTTATTCCTGATCCATGGACAAACATTGTTGAAAAATATCCTACAAATTCAAAACATCAAGCAATTGTCCGTAACTTTACCAACTTCGGAATATTTGTGGAACTTGAAGAAGGTGTTGACGGACTTATCCATATCTCCGACCTTTCATGGTCGAAAAAAATCAAACATCCTGCTGAATTTACCAAGATAGGAGAGAAAATTGAAGTAGTGGTTCTTGAAGTTGATGTAGAAAATCGCAGACTCAGTTTAGGTCATAAACAGATTGAAGAAAATCCATGGGATGTATTCGAAACAGTGTTTACTATTGATTCTATCCATAAAGGGACAATTGTTTCTTCTGCAGAAAAAGGTATGGTAGTTTCTCTTCCTTATGGTGTAGAAGGCTTTGCGCCACTCCGCCATATTGTGAAAGAAGACGGCAGCAGCGCTAAAGTTGATGAAACCCTTGATTTTAAAGTGATAGAATTCTCGAAGGAAAACAAAAAAATAATCGTTTCTCACAGTAAGATAGCTCAGGATATAATTTCTAATGAAAAAAATACTGAAAAAGCTGAACATAAGACGAAAGAAAAAACAACTAAGAAAGCTGTTAAAAAGATAAAGGAAAACCTTGAAAAAACAACTCTCGGCGACCTTGATGTCCTTGCTAACCTTAAAGCTGACATGGATCAGTCAGAAAAGGAAGCAAAAAAACCAAGAGCTCCTAAAAAAGAAGTAGCTTCAAAAATTAAAGAAACTACTAATGAAGCGAAAATAGAAACTCCTGATGTTACAGAGGAAACTATTGAGATGAAAGAAGAAATCTGTGAAGTGAAAGATGTACCACAGGTTGAAGAAAATAATGAGCCGGAAAAAGAAGAATAGAATTTTAATAAAATGCAATAAGGATCCCTCGGGTTTACCGGGGGATTTTTTTATAGCCAAAAATAAATTGCCACACCTGCCTACCGGCAAGGTAGGGATTACACAGAAATTATTATTACCAATAATACCGATACGCAATATGTAATAGTATCCATGTAATAAAAAAAGCCTTTGAGTA
>CAINEZ010000683.1 GCA_903847905.1 uncultured Bacteroidota bacterium | reverse complement strand
TTGATGAAAACAAAAGGAAAAGCGGATAAAACCCGCGAAGATACAACGTTGTATGGTTTTGAAAGAACTACCAAATTAATCGAAACCGGAATTTATAAATATATCCGTCATCCGCTTTATGGTTCACTGATATTTCTCACGTGGGGAATTTTCTTTAAAAATATATCAGTGGATTTACTTATCATTTCAGTGCTTTCAACTATTTTTCTTTTCACAACTTCTATAATTGAAGAAAAAGAAAACATGAAATACTTTGGACAGAAATACAAAGATTATATGAAGAGGAGTAAAATGTTTGTTCCTTACCTGCTGTGAATACACTGATTCCAACAAATTACACCAAATTACATTATACTCTGAATTTTGAATTCATCATTCCTTAACAAACTTCCTAACTTCAATTCCTTTTTCTGTTCCGATAGCTATCGGAATTACTTTTACAAAATATACTCCGCTTGGAAATGCTGAAATATCAATAGTTGTATGTTTTTCGTTTGTGTTAGTGTTTTTTATTATTTGTCCTTCTATATTGGAAATTTCTACTACAGCCTTCTGAGTGTTTTCTATTGTTATATTATCTGTTGCAGGATTGGGGTATAGTTTAAAGTCAATAATACTATTTTTTTCAATTATACCACTTGATGAATTCGGGTTAAAAGCCCATAAATCAGGTAAAAGCCCATTGTCAGTATATCCTGTTCCCAAATATCCAATATTGTTAATAGAAAAACCAGTAGCGTAACGTCTTGTGCGAACATCATTCGGCGCGCTTATTAATGAACCCCAAGAATTCGTTAGAGGATCATAAGCATAAAAATCATTATAATTATTAATACTACTACTTATAAAATTGTTACCTGTTCCAAGATAAGCTTTATTATTAATAACAAAACTAATAATTGCCGCTCTTGGTAATCCCGGTAAATTTGGAATACTAGTCCACGAATTATTGGATTTATCGTATTTCCAGATATCACTTGTTGCAGTCAATGAACCAGACAAACCTGTTCCTAAATATCCAAAATTTCCTATTGTAAAAGCGGTGGCACAAGACCTTTTATTTCCAGGAAAATCTGCTTTTTGAGACCATGAATTTGAGCTTGGTACATACATCCACATATCAAACATGTAGTTACTACTACTACCGTATGAACCGGTACCCACAAAAGCAGTGTCGCCTATAACAAAGCAAGTGGCTCCATATCTTGCTGCACCTGGGAAATTCGCTTTTTGCAGCCATGTATTAGTGCCAGGTGAATATTCCCATAAATCATTTTTACAAGTGCCTGAATTATTAGCTCCCAAACATACGTATCCTTTTCCATTAATAGCAAATGCTGTTGCTGCATAACCTCCTCCTCCGGGGTAATCTGCTTTTTTTGTCCAGGTGTTTGCTGAAGGATCGTATTCCCAAAAATCATAAACTTTTGTTCCATCAGGGATTTGTCCTAAACCAACATACGCTTTACCGTTAATTGTAAAACTAATAGCTTCGTACCTTCCATAATCATACATGCATGACATTTGAGTCCAAGAATTTTGTGCTATTACAAAAGCATTAAGTACTATAATGCTAATTATTAAAAGTAAAAGTTTTTTCATTTTTTGATTCTCCTTATTTTAAGTTAACATTAATTTATTTTCCTTACTCTTTTTGAGCCTGTCTGCCGAAGCGTCAGCACAGGCAGGGATTTTCAGTCTACTCCTTAATAGTTGTATAGATTCCCCCTCTTATTCAGGAAGAATGTTTTTTAAATGAATTACCTATAATTAGCGCCTCGAAGTATCAAAATGTTTTTTTATTTGTATTTTCAGGTTTAATACCTCGCAGTTCTACTGCGTATTGTTTTTTTGAGCGTGAGCCTTTTTAGATGCCTCGCAGCTCTGCTGCGAGGTAGTTCAATTGCTTACTAAGTTATATTAGAGGTGTTAAACAGTAAATTTAATAAAAAAGCGTGGAACTGTAACTTTATTTGTTTCCGAGGTACCGCGAAGCACCCACATACCAAATAAGTCCAGCCCACGCCTGTCGGCGCGGCTTACTTATACTCTTGGTATGTTTGAAATTTCGCGGTTTTCGAAAACAAGAATAAAAGCTAACGCTTTATTTTAAATATTTAAAAGAACTATTTTGCAATTCATCGT
>CAINEZ010000682.1 GCA_903847905.1 uncultured Bacteroidota bacterium | reverse complement strand
TTATATAAGGTCTCATAGAGTATGGCAGAACAAAAATAAATAAAATAAAATATAAAGGTAGGTTCTTTAGCGTAATATCACCAGTTTTTCGATTTTTTCAGCCTTATAGCCTTTATCATTTTTCGCTTTGAGCTTATAAATATAAACTCCTTTCGCAATTGGATCACCGAAGTCATCAAGTCCATCCCATTCTATTGGTTCTGCCCTAAAACCCATAGTTTGAACAGACTGTTCAATTGTTTTGATCAATCGTCCTGTAATTGTAAAAATTTGTATCTGAACATCCAGCGCACAACATGGTTGATTATGCTCAAAAAAGAAAGATGTACGGGTTGTGAAAGGATTTGGATAGTTTAATACATGACTTAGCGCAAGCTGCCCGGATTGAGCTACCACAAATTCAGTATTAGCTTCTGATGAATTATTATAAATATCCCAAACTTTTAAATGTAAAGTATGTTTACCGTCAGATAATTTTGTGAGAGGATAACGGATTTTCCCTTTCTGATAACTGTTGAGGTCTGCTTCATAATAATCATTTAAAACAATTGACTTATCAGTATTTTCATCAATAACTGCTACAATATCATGTCCTATTCCATTTCCTACAGTATTAATACCATTAGAATCACTCACAAATGCGAGTAAAATTGGTTTCTCGTCAGTAATTCCCCCATAAACAAAATTTGTGTCATTCAGATATAATCCAATATCAGGTCCTATATTATCTGGTAATGCATTTGTGTCGGAGCCACCTATAATAAAAGAATTATTTTCGTAAAATCCATTCGCATTTGTATTCCCGTCTTCAGCATAATAACTGATTCTTCCAATACCATAATTATATGCAATATCTTTAGGAACAACAAAAGTAAAAGAGAAATTACCGTTATTTACGCTTACTTTTCCTTTATATAAAACACTTTTCTGAATATAAAAACTTCTGATAAGGCTTGTACCATCATTGCCAAGAGTAGAAGTCAGTGTCTTTTTATCATAGACAGTAGGATAAACAATGCCATTAAAGTTAGTAAGCTTTTGTCCTGTTGAATCTTGTATAATACCGGAGATAGTTACCTTGCTTAAAGCTTTTAATGTATCGCTTACTGAACCGGATGCATGCCCGTTTATGTTTTTTGTTACAACCGTATTTTCAGGGTATGATAGTTTTAATGCGGGATCTCCTAATAAAATAAAATTTCTCACATTAGAAGCTCCATTTTTCGAAAGCATAGTAAGATCTCCAAGCGACTGATAACTTCCATTGATTTTTTTAAATACGTTTTGATAAAATATTGTATTAAGCACTTGATTTGAACTGGCGTATGCAAGCCTTGAAGTTGTAAGTAATGCAATTCCCCCTCCGGCTTTATTAAGTAATACCATTTCACCGGCTGATGTTCTTCCAGGATCGTCATATCTGCTAAATTCACATGTGGCAGTGAGAAACATAGGCATATTATTAATATTAGTCCAGCTTTCAATATCTGATACCTGTAATATTCTTTCAAGCGCCCATCCCACTTCTCCGCCATGCCCAATATAATTTACTATTAATGCTCCTTTTTCAACTCTTTTATTTATTTCGTCGTTTACATCAGGATATCGTTGACCTCCTGCTCCTGTTTGCTGAACATATGCATCGCAATAAATTTTATCAATATTATAATTGTTATAAGTCGTATCAATAAATGTTGAAAGGCTTTCAGCAGAATTAAAAAAATCCATTTCTTCATCATCGGCAACAAAACAAACTGTGTTTCTCCAATCCCCTGATATACTTGAAGAATAGCTTGCACAACCGCTTTGGGTATTATTAGGATTATTTTTAGTCAGGTAATAATTTATTTTATTTACCATTACATCCGCTTCTTCTGTTGTTTTTACAGGAAAGCGGCCAATCCCTATATCAAGCAATGAATTTACATAAGGACCATCATAATCATCTAAGAACCCGAAAAAATCATCAGTTGCATATGAATCTGACATATCTGTTCCGTCGGGGCTTTGAAATGTGGGAACATAATTTGTGTTGTTAGGTAGCCTGTTCTTGTAATCATAAGAAGCATCTCCAAAAAGTAAAAGATATTTTGGCATCTCATTTTCATTTGTTGCTCTGTCGTAAAACATTTTCACAAAATCCCTTATGGCAGTCACATCCTGAGCTCCTGAAGAAAATTCATTATAAATCTGGCTCGGTGTAACTACAACAGAAGAATAATTATCATATGTGTTATGAATATTGGCATAACGGTATGCTTCACTAATAAAATCAGGATAAGCAACAATAATAATATCTGCTTGATTCAGCGCATGTAAATTCTGATTTTCAACTCTTCCGATTAAAGTAGCTGTTTTATAACTGCTGCCGTTAAATGCAATAAACTCCCTTAGAGAATCTGTGGCTACACGGAAAACTGCATCATTTCCGGTTGATGTGAAAGATTGTTCTTTAATATTTAATGGGTTTGTAACTTCCCATATTTTACAATTTGATGTCATATTTGCAACTGTATATTCTGAAATATTTCCTATCCCCGCTGATGAAATACTTCTGAAGATTAACTGGGATCCCGAGAGGGTTAAATTCCTGGCAGCGTTGATTTCAATATAATTTAGCCAGCCCACAGCATTAGGAGTGTTTTTAGTAATTGTAACATTAATATCAGAACTTGTAGGAAAAAAACTAAAAGTATTAGATGCAGTGGATGCGTATTCATATTGACCATTTACTCCATTAATTGTTGAAGTTTGTGAATTCCCGTTTGCATTAACTATATAGGAACTGTAATTGGGATAAGAATAACGGCTTGCAATATCTGTTTTAACATAAACTTTAGAACTTCCGTCAATATTGGGGAAAGGGAAATTAAATGAATAAGAGGTAAGTATATCGAAATTTTCACCGAACCATTCTTTGCCCGATAAGATAAGGTTTACAGAATCTTTTTCATGACAAAGATAATCATCGAATTTTGTAATAACTTTATTTGCAGGAGATGTTGTTGAAAATTGCGAAGCAATTCTTTTACCGGGACCAAGGTCAGCAGTAATAAAATAATATGTAGCATCAGAATAATAATTTGTCTGATGGTGAAATTTTTTATCCAGAGTATCTAATTTCCATGAAACAGGAGATTTTCCATAAAAAAGAATATAATCAGAATTATCAAAAGTACCATCTGCTTCTCCATAAACATATATAGCATTTTCGACCAAATCATCATTCCTCGGAATAAAATTATCTTCAGGAAGCATACCACCGCCATTACCATAAATCCTGATATTCTTTGGATCTATTGATGACACATCCATTCCTAATGTAACGAGATCATTATATGTTAATTTATATATTCCATTATCGGCAACAGCAATTTTGTACCATTTACCGCTTGCCAGAACAGAGTTATCTGCATAAACATTTTTTGCCTTTGCTTTTGTAATTGGAGCCCCTTGAATCACTTCAATATTAAAAGATATAAGTTTTTCTATTTTACCTGTAGCGCTGTTTGTTCTGAAAGGAAAGAATGAAATACACAGAAAAGGCTGTCTCCTTTGCATTGACACATTAGCTGTAATTATGACGGAATTAGTTATTTTGTTAGCAGGAATCAGTTTTATTTCTTCAGTTGAACAGGGCTGGAAGCTTTCTTCTTTAAGGATTGCAGAATAAAAATAATTTCCGTCAACTTTAATCTTATTAAAATAGTAAGGCAGGTAATTTTTATAATTTGCGCCTTCGAAGCTGACAAATTTAACGGAATCAGCATCATTGGCTTTTATTCTTTTTACACCTGTCCATTTAATAGTTTGGAGATTATTTTTTTTTTGCTGCTGCGCTTTCGTTAAAGGCATTATACAGCTAAGAAAAATAATTGTAAGAAAAATTTTATTTCTCATGGAAATCAATTCAGTTCAGGTTTCAAAAATATAAAATACTAGATAAATAAAATTCGGATAAATAACGAAAACAATAAACAATTATTGCCTGAATGGATTGAACTTAATTTATCATAAAGTTTGTGAAACTAAAATTACAAAAAAATTCGGATGTAAAATTACCAGTTATAAACCCAAACCTGCCATCTATGCTCTCAAACCTACCATTCATCAAATGGCTCTTTATAAATCGGTTTTAGTGTATTTACTTTGTGCTGAAAATTTTAAAAAATGAAAAAAATGAAAAATAAATTAAATCTTACGCTTATTGCAATTACGCTTATTGCTTTGTCTATAATAACAATTGACGTAAAAGGGCAAAGTGAGAATAGCACTGTTACTGCGACAGATGCAAATTTTGGAATTTCTTTACAAGGTTTAAATTATCCCGATTCTAAATCCGTAAGCTGTACTCACAACTGCGATTTAATAGCTAATAGTGGTGTCCAAACTAATGGTAGTTATGACCCACATATCCCCTTCTATCTTCAGCAAGTTCCATGTTGGTGTGCAGCATGGGGAAGTCCTAATCTTTTTCCAGCTGAAGTATTATCTTCATTTTGGTATAATTGTATTTTTATTGGTGCGGGTTATGATTATACTCCTAGTCATAACTATGTATCAGAAGGAGTTTATCAAGATATACCTCTTGAAGCAAATAAAACATATACATTAAAATTTTACTACTGGCTTGGTAATCCAAATCTTTTTAAAGCTAAACTTCATGTGATGCTTACTAATCAGAACTTTGGCGATTGTAGAAGTTTGGGAGTAGATGAATTTGGTCCACAACCATCATCTATTACAGGGACAGAAATCGTTGGAATAGTACCTACTTCTGGGACACCAGCTTTATATACAGGTTCTTTTACTACCAGTGCAAGTAATACTTATAATAAAATATTATTCTATACTGAATATACTGGTGGTGTTTCTTTACAGGCTTATACAGAAATTAAAATTGAAGATATTCATATTTTACCAACAATGCCTATTGCTGAAGCTGGTACACAACATATAATTTGTGCCGGACAATGTGTTGCAATTGGAGGAACCCCAACAGGTTCTGGCGGTTACCCACCATATACTTATTCTTGGAGTAACGGATCTACATTAGCGAATCCTCTTGTATGTCCTACGGCATATACGGTTTATACAGTAACTGTCACAAACAGTAACGGATGCACTGCAACTGATAATGTACCTGTTTACGTTATGACGTCCCCTCCTGCTAATGCAGCAGGTCCGGATAAATCAATTTGCAAAGGGAGCAACACGCAACTTAGTGCAAGTGGAGGAACTTATTATTTATGGAGTCCTTCAGCAGGATTAAGTTCAACAAGTATATCAAATCCTATTGCAAACCCTACCACTACCACTACATATACGGTCTCAGTTACCAATTCCCTTGGATGTTCTGCAACTGATAATGTCGTTGTTACCGTTAATCTTTTACCTACTGCCAATGCTGGTAACGATATATCTTTTTGCAAAGGAAATGGAAGTTATATTGGGGTACCAACTCCCTTTAATACATCTTATATGTGGAGTCCTTCAGGAGGATTAAGTGCAACAAATATATCAAATCCTTATGCAAACCCTATTGCTACCACTACATATACAGTCACAGTTACTAATAATTCTACCGGATGTTCTGCAACTGATAATGTCATTGTAACTGTTAAGCCTTTACCTATTGCAAATGCGGGTCCTGATATATCAATTTGTAATGGAAGCAACAAGCTACTTAGTGCATCAGGAGGAACGACATATTCATGGAGTCCTTCAGGAGGATTAAGTGCAACAAATATATCAAATCCTATTGCACATCCTTCCACTACCACTACATATACGGTCAAAGTTACTAATTCTCTTGGCTGTTCTGCAACTGATAATGTAATTGTAACTGTTAATCCATTACCTATTGCAAATGCAGGTCCTGATAAATCAATCTGCAATGGAGGTTCGGCAACTATTGGGATACTTACTGGCGAAACTCCAACAACATATGCATGGAGTCCATCTATTGGTTTAAGTAGTATATCAATCTCAAACCCTACTGCGCACCCTTCCACTACCACTACATATACGCTCACAGTTACTAATTCTCTTGGCTGTTCTGCAACTGATAATGTCATTGTAACTGTTTATCCTATCCCAACAGTATCTCTAATAGCAAATCCTTCTCCAATTTATGTAGGTGGTTATTCAATAATTACCGCCAGTCCTAATGGTGGTACTTTGCCTTATAATTATTACTGGTGCTGTGGCTTAAGTGGAAACCCGGTAACAGTACACCCAACTACTACCACTACATATACTTTAACAGTAACAGACGCTCATGGTTGTTCTGCAAATAAAAGTGTTATAGTTAATATTTTTCCGCAAAAATCAGAAAAAAACAATTCTAATTATTGCGATTCAATTAGTAAATCATTGCCTGACAATTCTAATTTCCAAGGATTATCAGTATTCCCAAATCCAACATCTGGTATGGTATCTTTTGAATTCATTAATGGATGTAGTGAAGAATATTTAATAAAAGTTATTAATATAAATGGTAAAGATGTTATTACAAAAAATTATAATGCGACTGAAGGTTATAATTTTAATTCTTTAAATTTAAGTTCGCTGAAAACAGGTTCTTATATTTTAATTATTAAAACTAAAGAAAAACTTATAAAGGCGTATATTTTAAAAGGATAATAATATCAATAACAGAATGTTAATTTAAAAGGCAAACTCAATGAGTTTGCCTTTTTTACAAAATTTTTATTTCTGATATCGAACATTAAAATACTTAAAATCATTGTGTATATTTGCAATTAACTGACTCAAGTTTCGCATGAATTAATCACATGTCACTCAGAGCCGTTCCGCATTTCAGGAACGTGTCGAAGAGTGGCATACCGGTCAACTTCGACACTATTCTTCTTCAACTATCGTTTCAGTAGAATAGGCTCTGTTTGACCGGCAATTAATAAATCAT
>CAINEZ010000681.1 GCA_903847905.1 uncultured Bacteroidota bacterium | reverse complement strand
TTTGTGCTTTTGCCATTTTTCCTTGCATTTATTTATGGCAAAGTTCTGTAAATTTATTGAATTTACTGCTCGTCTATTATTAATCAGCAGACCCTAATTATGTTACATTAAATTATATTTTCGGAAACAATTTATTCATTGTTTTTTCTAATAATAACTTGGGCATTAATAGCATTTTTATTATATTATAATTTTGTTTAGCTTTTTGAAATCTGAGTTCTGATTTTAAGAATTTGAGCTTGAAATTTATTTCTTTTGAATATAAATAATTTGTGCCTTTATTATAACTTTCCAATAGCATTATTTGCTGCTCAAGTATAAAAACGTTTCGAAATAACATTATAGCAGTCATACTTGAGCCATTAGTCGTAATTCGATAGAATGACATTACTTTGTTTATATATCTGATTTTCCCATAATGAAATAAACTTAAAATAAGAGAAAAGTCTCCGCTGTAAATATGGCATAACCAGGCAGGGTGTTCTCTTATGAGTTTTGTTCGCCCTACTATACTAGCTGTAGGAACAATCCAGTTATGAACAGCATCATGTATGGTAAGGTCGCTGTCAAAAGTTAAATTATTAAAAAGTTCAACTTTCTTTTTGGTACTATCGTAATATTTAATCGCATTATGAAAACACATCGAATAATCCTCATTTGCCTCTAAAAAATCAACTTGTTTTTGCAATTTCAAAGGGTCTATCCAATAATCATCTCCTTCACACAAAGCTATGTATTTGCCCCTTGCAAGAGGAAAAACGATATCGGTCCATATGTTTACATCTTTTTTTGAATATTGATTTTCTGATTGGTATATAGTTATAAATAAATTTGGATATTTTGCCTCATACCCTCTTACTATATTTGCAGTATTGTCAGTTGAAGCATCATCATGCACAATAATTTCAAAAGAGAAACTTGTTTTTTGCATTACAAAACCTTCAAGTGCATCATTTATGTATGCTTCATGATTGTAAGCAGTACAAATAATGCTGACTAATGGCGAATTATTCATATTTATTTTGCCTTTGGAATTGCCAATACTTGCTCCTTATACCGATAGAAGACGGTTGTATTATCTTTAACAGGTTTATCCACTATCATACCAGCCTGAATTATATTATTATTTCCAATCGAAACATGAGGAATAACTGTGGATCGTATTCCAAAAAAATTATTGTTACCAATTTTTATTCTTCCTCCTGTCCCTGCCGTTGAAAAAAAATTACCATTTCCTATTATACAATCGTGGCTTATAAAACTATAAGAAGTAATCATATTAAAATTCCCGATAATAGTATTTGGCCCTATGATACAGAATGGATAAATGATATTCCCAATACCTAATTGAACCGATTCAGGTATTATAACGGAAGAGTGAATAAAATTTGCAAGGTTTGCATTTTTCTTTAAAAGTCTTTCTATTATATCGTTTCTGAATGGAATATCTGATATGCTAATTAAAATTTCTTCATTTTCAGAAGGCATATAGGAATCTATATCACATAATACTGGCGCTTTAAGCTTATACTTCGCCCAATATTTTTCGATATTGTATTCGTATTCAATGTACCCTGATAAATTGATCCTTTTTTCAAAATCAAGTTTGGTATTATCATCTTCGATGTAAGATGTTAGCTCTGCAGCGACTGCGCCCGTACCAACAATAATTATATTTTTCATTTAAATAGTTCCTGATTTTTTATTTCATCATACAAAAAACTTTCTCCATGACCCGAATAAATTATTATCTGTTTGCCGGTAAATTTAATATTAAGGAGTGATAATGATTCTAACAATTTTGTTTTACTTCCCCCGGGCAATTTTATTACTGTTTTTATATTCTTGATAATTGTGTCTCCCGTGAATAAATTGTTATCAATAAGAATGCAAATACTGGCATCTGTATGTCCTTTAGTTGAGATAAATTCTATTTTCTTCCCATTCCATTCTAAACGGTTATCAATATCTTCAATATGAATATCTGCCGGATAAGTTTCAAACCCTACCTGATCATAAAACAAAGACATATTTTTTTTCTTTGAAATGATCTTTATCGAACAATCTAATGAACAAACTATTTTACAACTATATAATTCTTTCAGCTTATTGACACCCCATATATGATCAAAGTGTTCATGGGTTAAAAAAATATACTCAGGTTTGAGTTTTGTTTTCTTTATAAATTTAATCAGGTCCGTGCAGTCTTCAGTACCAGGATCAATTATTATGCAGGGTCCCTCTTCCTGCATATAAATAACAAAACTATTTGAATCAACAGGTTTATTGGGGATTGTCTCAATTAAAACGTTCATTGATTAACCGGAAATATTTATTGTCCTTCCTCCGTCAATAGTAAATTGTTGCCCGGTGATCCAGCGAGCCTTTTCAGAAAGCAAAAACTCAACCATTTCATATATATCATTTGTATTACCTAGCCCTAAAGGATATGTAGCTTCCATTCTTTGAACAGTTTCATTATTATCAAAGATCGATTCGGTCATTTCAGTTTTTACAGCTCCGGGCAAAATGGAATTAATACGGATTTTGGGGGCAAGTTCTATTGCAAGGCTGCGCATCAACCCATCTAAACCCGCTTTAGATGCGCCATAAATACTAAGCGCCTTCGCGCCAAAATTACTGATATTACTACTAATTAGTACAGCGCTTTTGAGCGCGGCATTGTTGAGTTTACGATTAATAAGTATCTTTAAAATCAAAGCCGCTGAAATGATATTAATAGTAAATGTAGTATTTATTGTTTCAACAGTAGTCATTTTTAGAGGCACCATCTTCATATAACCTGCGCAATGAACAAAATGGCTTATTTCAATGTTATTTTCCCTGATAAATTCCGAAAACTGTTCTTCCAATTCATTTATATCACATAAATCTTTAATAAAGATAATTTGTTCGTTTATTTCTGAACATTTTTCTTTTGTCGCTATAATCTTTTCAAAATTTCTGCCATTTAGCACTACATTATAAGTAGCCGAAAGCCCAATTGCAATTTTTCTTCCAATACCAGAAGAAGCTCCGGTTATCAAAACAAATTTTTTCTTTTCGTCCATAATAATTTTTATTGTGCTGTAAATCCCCCGTCAACATTTAAAATTGCACCGGTAACCCATTTGGCAGCATCTGATAAAAGATATGCAATTGAAAATGCAATATCTTCTGGTTCTCCAACGCCTAGTGGATGTAACTTATTTAATGTTTCCGCATAATTTGAATCAAACATAGAAGATGCTGAATCCATCATATTTGTTTTTACAAATCCAGGTGCAACACAATTAACACGAATGTTTTTACCAGCTAACTCAATTGCCAAAGATTTAGTAATGCCATGTAAGGCAGACTTACTCATGGCATAAGCAACATTTGCAGCTGAACCTACAACACCATAAACAGACGATATAAAAACAATTGAACCTCTTTCTCCGGCATACACATTCCTATTTATGAATGTTTTTGCTAATTCAATAGCGGCATATGTGTTGAGAGAGTATACTTCTCTGCATTTTTCTTCAGTAACTGATTTCAATGGAGCAATATAAGATTTACCAGCAACATGAACAATGCCATGTAATTTTCCAAATTCAGAAACTGCCTTAAATATTTTATCTTTAATTGAAGCCGCATCAGATAAGTCTATCTGTAAAGAAATAGCTTCAGAGTCACAGCATTTAATTGTTGAAACTAAGCCTTCTTGATTAATATCGGCAAGGATTAGTTTAGCACCAAGCTTAGATAGTATAATGCTGGTAGCTCTTCCGATCCCGGAAGCAGCACCGGTAATTAAAAAGTTTTTCCCTTCTAAAGTAAAAGGATTGAAGTTGCTTTTCATTTCATTTTGCTTTTTATCAATTCCTTTAATCCGCCAACTGTTTTTGCATTATTAACCTCGGCGGCAGATAATGTAACATTATAATTTTCCCCTGATAGAGCAATGATTGATAGTATGGTCAAAGAATCCCAGCACTCAAATGAAGATAGTTCATCATCCATTTCCACTTTATCCACTTCTAAAATTTCAGCAATATTCGCGTTAAATTTTTCCATTTGAATTGTTTTTTATAATTAGTAATTAATTATTTCATTAAAAGACAAGTGCTCTAAACGCATTAAGATCGATGCCCATGTCAATCCTACACCAAAACCAGCTAAGCAAATCAATGAAGATTCTTTGGTTAGCTGTTCACCGAGATTAAAAGTAATTGCCGTTGGTATAGAAACTCCGCTTGCATTCCCAAAGTTTTCGACAATATTACTGGGCATCTTCTCGCGAGGTATTTCCAACTTATCAGCCAATTTATTTAACATGAACTTATTAGGTTGGTGGAACATGTAATAATCCACATCTTCTTTAGTTTGTTTGGCTTTCTCCAGCAATTGCTCGATCATAGGAGGAACTTCACGCTGCACAAAGTTGAATACATCATCACCTTTCATTACAAGATTGTCCAGTGATCGGAAATTGCCAGCCGCATCTTCAACCATTTCTGCCGTTTTAGAGGATGATGGGGTTTTAAAACCACCGGCAGGAATAATCAACGCATCAAAAGCAGTTCCATCCATTTTGATATTAGCAAAAATAGTATTTGGTTTTTCGGATTTTTTCACAATAGTAACAGAAGCGGCATCACCTATAAGCGGATTGCTGTTCCTGTCTCTTTTTGAAACCTTTTGGCTAAGCAGGTCGGCATTAAGCAATACTACCTTATTGATCTCGTCCTGTTCCAGAAGCATAAATGCCTGAAACAAACCTATCTCAAATCCTGCACAGCCCTGATTGATGTCCATGCAAATTATATCCTGCTTTAATCCTAACTTACCTTGAATAACATTACTGGTGGGTGGCATAAAGTATTCAGGGGACTGGGTTACCAATATCAATGCATCTATTTCTTCTTTTTTAAGAAATCCTTTTTCAAAAAGATGATTTAGTCCATGAATACATAGATCAGATATAGTAACTCCATCTTCCACGATCCTGTGCTTATTATAACCCATAGCCATTTTAAGCTTAAGCGACTTAGCCGCAGAGAAATTATAGTTCTCCATTTCATCCTCAAACTTTATTTCTTTTGCCGGTAAAACAGTTAAAATCCCTGTGATTGATTTATTATAGAACTTAAGGTTCATGGTTGTACTCCGTTTTTAATTAGTAATGAAACTATAGAATCAACAGTTGAAAAATTATCAGGTATTATATCCATTCCATCGATTGAAATTCCGAACTGCTCATCAAGCGCTGTAACCAGGCTTATAATATCAAACGAATCCAACATGCCGCCTTCAATAAAATTCGAATCTTTTGTAAAGTCAAACTCGGGACGTATTTCCTGTAAAATATTAATTACAATCTGTTTCATAGTGCACATTTTTATTTGTCATTACAAAATCATATAAATTTTCGGGTGCAAATCCATAACGTTTATACCTCTTGATTGCATTATCATTAGACTGAATAACCCAAAATAACTGCCGCTTTGTTTTCTTGCTATCAGCAAAATATTTATTTAATAATTTTGAACCTATTTTTTCATCCCTATGTTCAGGATGAACAAACCAATATCTTAAATATGAAGTAAGGCCAATTAAATCATATATCACAAATCCATGTATATTTCCCTCGTGCTCATATATACTGATATGACCCAATTTAACCCATTTTAATATTTCGTCATAAGAAGGCAATTGCTCAGCTATTGGATCAAAATAAGTATATAACAAATTCTTAATAATGTCAATATGTTCTGTTTGTGCATTTTTTATATCTGCATTTAATATATTACTGTCATTTTCATTAGTAATTTTACTCATTCTGCACATTGTAACATAATCATAGAAGTTGTTTTTATTAAAAACTTCTCTTAACAACAAAACATCATCCATTTTACCTATTAAATCAACAACAATATGACTTTCATGAAACTTCTTGTTAAACTCCGTAAGATCTTGGCAAAGTAAATCAATAGAATTTGTACAATAAAATAAATTGAAGAAATTTTTATTCTCTCTTATTACAAAAAAGGTATCATTAAAATTAAAAATAAATAATTTACCAGAATCTATCCATCTATAGATTCTTTCTTTATCAGGATAAAAGTTAGTTAAAAAACTTTTTTTGCCCTCTTTTATTCTCTTTACAGCA